>JAGHCP010000115.1 GCA_021160415.1 Desulfurococcales archaeon | reverse complement strand
CCTACTCGCACGTACTACACCCTCCTAAGCCAGTTCCCCTCGGGGGAAGCTTCGTGGAGCCATAGCGCCTTTCGTGGGTCCTTCTCCTTTCTTCTTCAGACTTGGGCTGTCCAAGCCTCGGCCCTCCTCCAACTCCAAGGCCCTCTCCCCTTTCTCCACCTACCCCGGTCCCCCTTGGGGGAAGCTCTTCTGTACCGAACCTGCGGAGGTGGGTTTTCCTCCTTTCCTCCTCGCTCTTAGGTCTGCCGAACCTCGGGGTTCCAGCAGCTCCAAGGCCGCTTTCCTTCCTCGAAAGGAGGTATATCCCAGCTCCTATAAGGATTAGCCACCACATCTTACTTCCTCCTGAATATCCCAGCTTCGTGGAGTATCCTGAGCCTCTCGGCAAGCCTCGGGGGAGGTTCCTCCCAGATTATCCCCCTCTTGCAGTACTTCTCCTTCTCCTCCTCAGAAAGCGCTCCGACTATCCCCTTGGAGAACACAAGCTCGCTGGTTTTTCCATCTAGCTCGATCCTGAAGCCGTGACAGGGGGAGGAGAGCGCCGCCTGTTCGTCTACGACTATCCCTCCTTTTATTATCTCCCCCGTGTCGGCGTCTATCAGGATCATCCTCCTTACTTCCGGAGTTTCGTAAACGTGAGACATATCAACCCCCTCCTATATGCTGTTTTATGACCTCACAGACGGTACAGCCGAACACATCCAAATCCAGCTCTTCTATCTTCTTCCTGTGCTCCCTCAGCTCGGATTTCAACCTAAGTGCAGATTCTGGCGTTATGTTACCGAGGTCCTTCTTCGTCTTCCTTGCCCAGACCATAAGACCTATCCACCTGGCTCTGTCTTCGGGAAAGAACTGAACTCCTTCCGCAGCAAGGCCGGCTATCGCAGACAGGTGCTTGTACATGCATTCCTTGCATGCGGAAGAAGGGTTCGCAGCGTAGTCCTCAAAGTGGTCCTCTAAAAGGACCATGTGTTCTACCGCAAGGTCGAGGGTGTACCTCTGAAGGTGGGTCATCCCTCACCCTCCGCTACGTGCCCTCCGGAGGAGGTCAGGTACTTCCTCATCTCCGAGATGCTCCTCACCATCTCCTTCTGCATGTCGGTGAAGAGCTTAAACATCCTTAGGAGGTTCTGCAGGGTTGCCATGTCCTGGTTTTCCTGCGGTGGTCCTGAGGCCATCCCCGCCTGGACGAGCTGCGCAAGCGGGGCGAGGTTCTGGAGCACCCCGGCAAGCCCTCCTCCGCCTTCATCACGGTTCGTCTGCTGGTTCGCCCTCTGTTCGAGGAGTCCTGCAAACTCGCTTATAATCCCCTTAAGCCCCTCTATCGCCTCCACCGTCTTGGAGTAGCCTTCCATGAGGGAGGCTATCTGCTCGCGCTGGTTAGCAAGTTCCTTCCTCAGCTCCTCTATCCTCCCGTCGTCGGACCGAGGAGCTTCAGGTTCTTCTTCTATCTCCAAAAGCTTGTCCAGTTCATCCATAGTGCCTCCTTAGAAGAAGCTCTTCTTCTCCTTCGGAAGAAGTTCGGACACGACCTCGACGAACTTCTCCCGGTCTTTTTCCGAAAGCTTCTTCAGAAACTCCGACATTATCTTCGGGTCCTTGCTGAACCCCTTTGCGAACCCCTCCATGCACTCAGGGCACGAGAACACCTCGTCCCAGGAGGAGTGGTCTAGAACTAGCTTCCCCTCCTCCTTGCCTTCTTCTGGCTTTTTGACCTCAGAGATCATCGAGGTTATGAGGGAACAGGCAGGAGAATTAGGGTCAGAAATGCACTCGTTCACGAGGTCCTTTACCTCCTCCTTCGTAACCACGCTTTCCACCTTCCCCTTCAGCTCCTCCAAGAGGGAACATACAGGGGAAGATGGGTCTGATATGCACCTTTCTACAAGCTTCTTCACTTCCTCTCTATCGGGGTACTTCGAGAGGTTTTCAGATAGTTCCTTCAGACGTTCGCCGAGGGACCTTTGTCCGTTGGTGCTTTCCTCTGCCATCTTCGAGATGGAGGATATGGTGCTTTTAATCTCGTCTATCGCCCTCGAAAGCCTCTCGAAGTCCCTGGAGAGCCTGTCTACCTCCTTCGAGACGTTCTTTTCGGTCTCCTGGCGGACCTTATCGATCTCCCTCTCCATGTCCTTCTTCACAAGCTCGACCTTTGCGCTGAGAGCTTCCCTCTGCTGGGAGAGAAGCTTGTCCAGGTAGGTCTCGTTGAGTTCCACAGCCATTTCCCCCTCCTTCTTGTTTCCGCCGGGAGGTGGGGCCTTACCAAAAGGCCCTTTCCCGGCCAGAGCCTCCTCTACCGCTTTTTTTACCGCATCCTCGAAGTGAACCGCACGTATGTGGGAGTCAAGCTCCCCTGGACTTGAAAATGTCCTGCCGCAGTACCCACACTTATATTTCTTTTCCGAGTAATGGACCTTTCCCTTGTGGGTAATAAGCCCCTTTTCGGTCTTGAACGTCTTACCGCAGAGGTCACACACGTACTCATCCGCCATCTTCCCTTCCTTTTAAAATCAACAGACCGAGCCGAACCTCCATAGAGGTCTATGGAGGAAGATAACACATCCGAGCCGAAAAGTCAAGCATTCTTGCTTGACAATTTGCGGAGACCCTATTATATTTTACCCGGAAGCAAAGGGCGAGGGGACAGCATACGTCCGAACTTTCCCCTCGCCCTTTTTGGTTCGGGCGACCTGTCCCCTCGCCACCAACCCTAAAAGAAGGAGGTGTAAGTCATGGCGTTCAGTCTGGCTCCGTACCTCAACAGGATAGGGAGGGTGGAGATCGCAGGGCTTCCCGTGGGCAAGATGCTCCTCTTGGAGACTGCCCTTGCCACGACAGGAGGTCTCGTG
>JAGHCP010000126.1 GCA_021160415.1 Desulfurococcales archaeon | reverse complement strand
TCTTATGCTGAGGGGCTCCTTGACGCGTTAAAGAAGCTTGGAAAAATAGATTTTTCGTGGCCTCTCCCGGATATTTCACCGAGAAAGAAGGTTTTGGTTGGAGGAGTGTTTGACATATTGCATCCTGGCCATATTTATTTTCTAAAGAAAGCCGCTGAATATGGAAAAGTATACGTGGTTGTTGCCAGAGACTCGACTGTAGTAAGGGAAAAGGGGAAAAAACCTGTTTTTGATGAAAAAACTAGAGTAGAAGTATTAAACAGCATAAAATGGGTATATGAAGCATTTCTAGGAGAAGATCCTCCGAATTTTAGAAAAGTTTTAGAAAAAGTTCGCCCGGATATAGTGTTCTTGGGTCCCGATCAGACAGGGCTCGTAGAACCTACGAAAAAGGGAATCAAAGAATTGGGTTTAAGTACGGAGATAATTGTATTGGATCATAAACTCGCAGATTTTTCTTCTTCAAAGATAAAACAACAGATAAAAGAAAGCTGCTAACTAGCTAATTTTCTTTTATACTCATTTGCAGCCAGATGTGCTTGACGAATGGGTTCGGGAAGTTTTAAGCCCTTCTTTGTAAACGCCAGTGTCAACTTTATTGCTGTCTGCAAAGTTATCATATTGCCTACGCTCACGAAAATAGGCTTACAGCCTTTCCTTGTTTGTAAGGCTGCACCAATTATTTCGTCGTCTAGATATATGTAGGCAAAAATGTCCTTCCACTCGGAAATTCTACCTACCAACAGTTTCTTTGCTATTCCTATGGTTGGCTTCTTTATTATAACACCTAAGTGGCATGCAAACCCGGCTCTATATGGATGAAGCCTGCCATTTCCATCTACAAATACTAGCTGATAATCAGTCTTAATTTTTCTCAACGCCATATAGGCTGGCAAAACCTCTCTAAACGCTAGAAGAGTTGGTATATAGGGAAATACCGTTTTAACAGCCACGGTTTCTTTTTCAACAACACTCAGGTCCGGATACCTAACAACAGCTGCAGCACCTATAGACAAATCCTCTAAAAAAGCAACATCCACTCCCACCGCATAGCGTATAGGAAACTCTATCTCGTCTTTCTCTATAACCATTTCAGCTATACGCTTCTGGGCCAGCCTAGCTTTTTTAAGAGAAAAATTAGGAGGAACTAGAATATTACGCCTCTCCTTTCTCGGATACAAGTCTATTCGCCTTTTCTAGAGCCTGAATAAGCTCAGAGCTTTTCTCATAGAATAAAATATCCTTCCTCGTATTCTCGATGATAACCCTAGCCACATCCATCTTATGTCTCAACCCTGGCAGTAAAGCCTCTGGATACGATAACCTGCTAAGCTCAACATAGAGTGTTTCCATCAATCTAAGAATCTCCCAGGCTGTGTCGATTTTATTTTCCTTTACAAGTGTTAGTGCATATCGCCTCAACTCACCGATAACATCTCCAAAGCCTGCAAGATAAGCTGGAATTGTGACTTCTAGTTCGCTTAGGCTTATCAGTCGCTTATTTTTTACAATGTTGTACAAAGTCGAAGCCTCTACATATTCGGTGAAAGCGCTGTTCACTGACCCAGAATAATAAAGGATTGGCTCTGTATTTTTGTATTCATTTATCTTGTCTACAAGCTCTTTAGCCTCTGCTAGTGTTTCTTCAGCCCTTTGAAAATTCTTGCTATGGATATGAAATACCGCTTCTCTACATTTCCGTGTCAGTTCGCGAGTTAACCTTAAGAGATTTTCACGTAATTTGTCCCTATTTTCCAGTCTAGATATAATTTCTTCGAGATTCTTCTTCCAGGTAATGGTGTCTATCTTAATGCCCATTAGTGTTACCTTGATAGAATTATGATTCGATAGCAAAATTATTTTTGTACAACACCTTTGATGAGTAGAGGCATTATGCAGATTCCCGAAGACCTGCGTAAGGCAGGACATATTAATAACGAGGCATTAAAGCTTGCTTTAAGTATCGTAGAAGAAGGAGTTGAGCTTCTTGATATAGCGGAGAGGATAGAGAATTTTATAATATCTCGAGGCGGGTTTCCAGCATTCCCGGTGAATATTTCTATAAATGAAGTTGCCGCTCATTATTCACCGTGTATCGATGATAATAAGAAAATTCCTCCGGGTTCTGTCGTCAAAATAGATGTGGGTGTTCACGTCAATGGCTACATTTCTGACGCAGCAATTACAATATTTTTTAACAGGAAATGGAAAAACCTCGTATACAGCGCATGGAGTGCTTTGAAGGCAGCCATATCTATTGCACACGATGGTTTACCTCTTAGTGATATCGGAAAAGCTGTATCTAGAGAGATAACATCTCGAGGATTTAGGCCCATCGAAAACTTGACTGGTCACAAGATAGAGAGATACAACCTTCATGCGGGAAAAAGCGTCCCTAATGTTCCCTCGATAGAATTTAGGTTTTTAAGAATGAAAACGGGAGAGATCTATGCAATAGAGCCATTTTCTACAAACGGGATAGGCTATGTTAATAGTGGAGGTTCGAGTCATATCTATAGGGTGGTTTCAACCAGAAGACTTAAAAAGTCAAAGGAACTTTCACATATTCTTCTCGAGTTATGGAACACGTATAAGGGGCTGCCATTTTCTGAACGGTGGGTAATCGGGAAAATAATCGATAAAAAGGAAACCCTAGAACTTCTTGTAAGGGAGAAGAGAGTTCACCACTATTCAATGTTGATTGAGGATAAGAGAGGCTTTGTTGCACAGTTTGAAGACACTATTGTTGTTGGTGAATCTGATAGTATTCCTTTGGTAAACACTCTAGAGATAATTGAGTTTTAGGCAGACGATTTTTTCTCAAAGACACCTTCTTCCTTAGATATATAGTAGAGGATGGGTATGGATAGGAGAGCTGTGTTTTTTCCCTTTTCAGTTAAATTATATATTACATTTCTGTTAGATGTTGTTAATACTTTTCTCT
>JAGHCP010000168.1 GCA_021160415.1 Desulfurococcales archaeon | reverse complement strand
TATGGAGTTAGCTCTATGACCGATTATCTTGGGAGGTGAGGTCATCGGGCCGGCGCCTCCCTCAAGGTCTAGAGGTCAGTTAGATCTTCTTAAGCTCTTTCAGAATGCTTCCCAAGTTGAATTCCTTGTCTTCTTTCAGGCGCCTGTCGAAGAACTCCATCATGAGTTTATACCTTTTGGCTCTGTGTTTTGGAGAACCCTTAATGCTGTGCCCATGAGGCCCTTTCCTGAATACTGCTAAGTACACTTCTTTCCCTAAGTCCTTTAGGATGTGGTAGAACATGAGGCTCTGGTCAAGCGGGCATCTATAGTCTTCGAGGCTGTGTATTATGAGTAGGGGTGCGGACACGTTATCGGCATAGAACAGCGGACTTAGCTTGGAGTAGTTTTCATTCCTTAGTGGATTATCACCTACGATTTCCTTGTCGAACCATAGACCGATGTCTGAGTACGCATAGCTAGTTAACCAGTAGCTTATGCCGTTTTCACTTATTCCCGCCTTAAACATTTTCGATTGTGTTAAGGCCCAGTTAGTCATGTAGCCTCCGTAGCTTATTCCTGTGATCCCTACTCTCTCACTATCAGCATCTTCAGCAATCTCTAGGAATTTTTTCACGCCATTCACTATGTCCTGGAAGTCCTCTAGACCGGTTCTATTGATTACTTTTAGAGCGAATTCCTCGCTGTATCCATTACTTCCTCTGGGATTAACAAACACTATGTAGTAACCTCTGTGTGCAAACAGCTGGAACTCGTATTTGAAGAAGTACCCGTACATCCCCTTAGGTCCGCCATGAACAAACACTATGACGGGGTGTTTACCATCACCGCCGGGCCTTATGAACCATCCATCCAGCTCTAGATCTAAACTCTTGTATGTGAAGTGTTCGTATTTCTTAATCCCAAGCTTCTGTAAAATAGGTCCATTATAGTTGGTTAACTTGCTTAGCTTGCCGTTATCGAGGATGTACACCTCCGCGAGCTCAGTGTCTGACTCTATTAGGAGTGCTACCTTACCTCCCTCACTAATGGAGAAAGCATTCACATGGAGCTTGCCGTCAACTATTTTCTTCGGTTGCTCTCCATTCTTTCTTAGGTACAGAGGTACCGTACCTTCCTCAAGCGTTGTGAAGTACACATCGCCGTCTGAAGTTATTCTGCCGTCAATTACATTGTACTTCATGTTCTCCCATACAGGCGTTACTTCACCGTCCCTCCAGACGTATGGAAAGTCATGCTCGCTCAGCAGTTCTTTTTTAGGTTTCCCTAACATGAGAATCTCCTGGCCGTTCGAATCCACAGCCCGTAAAGCAGTATTTGAGAGTATCTTCTCGGGTTTTTCTCCCTCTTCATACATGAAGATGTCGAATTTTTTGTATGGGTTATCTTTGTTCGGCACTGTGTAAACTATTTTCTTGCCGTGCCACACTGCTGGCTTGAAGTATGGGAGTGTGAAGAACTCCACAGAGAACTCATCAACTACTTCTTTAGAAGCGGGGTCAATGATTTTGTACAGCGTTTTCTCCCCGTCAAGGAACCCTTTAGTGTCGAACCATGCCGGTGTTCTGTCCTCCAGAATTACGTGTTCGTCTTTTCTTCGTTCTGGAGTTACCAATAATATGCGTGAGCCATCGGGACTCCAGATCACGTCACTCAGCATATCAACCTCAGCAATTTTGGTGTTGCTCAGAGTTTCAACTTCGTATAGAAGTATCTCGGTTTTCTTGGTGGTTTCATCCGGCCTCGTCACCAGGACTTCTCTTCCGTCAGGTGAGATCCTAGGCATTGATGCATTATCGATATACTTCTTAGATCCTGAGCTGAGCTGATGAATGACGACCGTTGATAGATACTTGTCTTTATTGATGTCAGCTTTCGTCAGGGTGTAAGCAATAAACTTGCCGTCTCTTGATATTTGAATATCCCCCAGGTATGTAAATTTAGTGAAGGCTACCTCATTCCATTTGAGATCCAAACTTAACGCACCGAAGAAGACCTTTGTTTCAAACAAAAAGAACTTTCTCAGCCCAAGTACTTCTCTCTCAGGTAGTTCAGGAAGTAATCAGGATTTACCCACTCCCCTAAGGACCTCACCATAAGTTCTTTGGGTGGATAGATAGATCCGTGGCGGTGTATCTTATCCTTAAGCCATTCTTTAATTTCTGTGAAAGATCCTTTAGCAACTAATTCGTACATGTTCGGGATTTCAGTTAGGACCTTAGCCCGTATCTGCGCAGAAAGAAGAGTTCCTAGAGTATATGTAGGGAAGTACCCTATCGTTCCATGTGCCCAGTGAATGTCCTGTAGAATTCCTTCCCTATATGATTTAGGCGTTAGCCCAAGTAACTTCTCCATCCATTCGTTCCATAACTCCGGGAGCTCCGAAGCCTTCACATTCTCATTTATCATTAGTTTCTCGAGCTCGAATCTGAGAATTATGTGGAAGTTGTAAGTGACTTCGTCAGCTTCGACCCTGACGTAGTCGGGTCTGACAATGTTGAAGTACGTGAAGATCTCTTCAGCGGTGTATCCCTTAATTATTTCGAGATGCTTCTTAAGGGTGGGAAGTATGAATGTGGTGAACTCCTTGCTTCTCCCGATGATGTTCTCCCAGAACCTGCTTTGGCTTTCGTGAACCCCGAGGGAGACACCTCCAGCTATGGGGGTGTACATTAATCTTTCATCCTGCTGGAGCTCGTAAAGGGCGTGCCCGAATTCGTGGACTGCGCCAAGCAGTGCCCTTCTAAAGTCGAAGCCCTCGTAACGAGTGGTTATCCTAACGTCCTTAATGCCGAACTCCGTTGTGAACGGATGTGGAGAAACGTCCAGCCTGGCCCTTAACCCCAGTGGGAAACCCAGAGCCTTGAGGATCTCCTCGAGAGCTTTCCTTAAATCCTCTGTCTTGTATTGGGCTTTCTCTAAGGGGTGGCTCCTTGGAGCCCAGCTGCTTTCCATGATCTTACGGAGTAATGGTGGGAGATCGGAAGTAAGCTTGTTGAAAATCGGTACGAGATCCCTAGTTCTGAGTCCCTCCTCGTAGAGATCTAGGAGGGCATCATAGGGGTGTTCGTCATATCCAAGGTACTCAGCTGCTT
>JAGHCP010000014.1 GCA_021160415.1 Desulfurococcales archaeon | reverse complement strand
GGGGAAGAATATCCATCGGATCGAGCGGGTGATGGGAGCCAGGTTCGGCTATGAGGCAAATCCGCTTCTGGTCAGCGTGAGAAGCGGAGCTCCCATCAGTATGCCCGGGATGATGGATACAATTTTGAATCTGGGATTGAATTTCCAGACCTTAAACGGACTGATTGACCGAACCGATAATCCCAGATTTGGCTGGGACAGTTTCCGCAGATTTATTCAGATGTATGGAAATGTGGTAATGGGGATTCCCAGCGAGGAATTTGAAGCCATTTTAGAGCAGGTGAAAAAAGAAAAAAAAGTGGAGAAAGATATTGAGCTGACTGCTGAGGACTTTCAGGAGGTGGTGGACCGGTATCTGGATTTGATTAAAAAGAAGAGAAAGAAATTCCCGCTTGACCCCTGGGAACAGCTCTGGGGCGGGATTCGGGCGGTTTTTGATAGCTGGAACAATGAGCGAGCAAAAACTTACCGCAAGCTGAACAATATCCCGGATGATATGGGCACCGCCTGTAATGTTCAGGCAATGGTCTTTGGCAATATGGGTCCGGATTCTGCTACCGGGGTATGCTTTACCCGGGACCCGGCAACCGGGGAGAAAAGATTTTTTGGAGAGTGGCTTCCCAATGCTCAGGGAGAAGATGTGGTAGCAGGAATTCGCACTCCTTTGCCCATTACCAAAGAAGGCAAGAAATCCTTGGGTGAGGTAAGTCTGGAGGAATATATGCCCAACTGCTATCGCCAACTGGTGGATATTTATAAGCTCCTAGAGAAGCATTTTAAAGATATGCAGGATATTGAATTCACGATTCAGAACGGAAGGCTCTGGATTCTTCAGACCCGCACCGGAAAGAGAACCGGGCTGGCTTCGGTGCGGATTGCAGTGGATATGGTTCGGGAAAGATTGATTACCAAAGAAGAAGCGGTCCGGAGGGTGGAGCCTGAGGCTCTGATTCAGCTTCTTGCACCAATTTTTGATGAGAAGGAGAAAAAACAGGCAATTGCTCAGGGAAAGCTGTTAGCCAGAGGATTAAACGCTGGGCCCGGAGCGGCAAGTGGAAGAATTGTCTTTAACGCAGATGAGGTGGAAAAGGAAGCCCAGAAGGGTCCGGTAATTCTGGTGCGGATTGCAACCAGCCCGGAGGATATTCATGGAATGGCACTGGCAAAGGGGATTCTCACTGCCCGGGGTGGGATGACTTCTCACGCGGCCCTGGTTGCCCGGGGAATGGGCAAGCCCTGTATAGTAGGATGCGGGGATTTGAATATCAACTATGCCAAGAAACAGATGACAGTAAAAGGTAGGGTTTTCAAGCAGGGAGACTGGCTCTCCATTGATGGCACCACCGGGGAGGTGATAGAAGGGGAGCTTAAAACCTATCCCAGCGAGGTGGTGCAGGTTCTGGTGGAAGGAAAGCTCAAGCCCAATGAATCTATGATTTATAAATACTTTGAAAAAATCTTGAACTGGGCAGATGAGATTCGCCGGCTCGGGGTAAGGTGCAATGCGGACACTCCCCGGGATACTGCGATTGGCAGGAAGTTCGGAGCAGAGGGAATTGGACTCTGCCGGACCGAGCATATGTTTTTTGAGCCGGAGCGGATTGAGGCAATGAGGCAGATGATTATTGCGGAAACCCCCGAGGAGCGCTGGAAAGCTTTAGAAAAGATTCTTCCGATGCAGAAAAATGACTTTATCGCCATTTTTAAGGAGATGCCAGCAATGCCCATAACTATTCGTCTTTTAGACCCGCCCCTGCACGAGTTTTTACCGCATACGGAGAAGGAGATGCGGGAGCTGGCAAAGAGCCTGGGCGTGCCTTACAGCAAGCTTCAGGCTCGGGTGGAGCAATTGAAAGAGTTTAACCCGATGCTCGGACATCGTGGTTGCCGGCTGGGAATTACTTACCCGGAGATATACGACCTTCAGGTTCGGGCAATAATAGAGGCAGCGTGTGAGGTAGCAAAGAAAAGCAGGAAAAAACCTCTCCCGGAGATAATGATACCTCTGGTCGGGCATAAGAAAGAGCTGGAGCTGATTCGCCAGCGAGCAGAAAAGATAATTAAAGAGACCCTGAAGAAATATAAGGTAAAAGTGAACTGGAGCATTGGGACAATGATAGAGGTTCCCAGAGCTGCGCTCTGTGCGGATGAGATTGCTGAGGTGGCAGAGTTTTTCAGCTTTGGCACCAATGACCTTACCCAGACCACTTTGGGAATCAGCCGGGATGATTCTGCCAGCTTTCTTCCTGAGTATGTCCAGCTTAAAATCTACCAGCGAGACCCGTTCCAGGCTATTGACCAGGAAGGAGTGGGTCAGTTAATGGAGATAGGGGTTAACAAGGGCAGAAGCATTCGCCCAAAGCTAAAAATCGGCATCTGCGGGGAACACGGTGGAGAGCCGAGCTCGGTGGAATTCTGCCACCGGATTGGTCTGGATTATGTGAGCTGTTCTCCCTATCGGGTGCCGGTGGCGAGAATGGCTGCTGCCCATGCGGTTATAAAAGAAAAAGAGCAGGAAAAATAATTATTTTTCTTGACAGATAATTAAAATTTTAATAGACT
>JAGHCP010000011.1 GCA_021160415.1 Desulfurococcales archaeon | reverse complement strand
TTTTCTCTTGGCATTTTGTGATGGAAGAATAGCAAATTGTCCTGCAATTTCTGGTATATACTCAACAAGTTCAGAAAGTATAATCACATTCTGCAGGGTTTCCCTCAGTTTATTTTCGTCATCAGGGGTCTTAGACAAACCGGTCCATTCTGCTAATTTCCCATGCCATTCCTCCCATAACCCTCGTTTTTCCAATTTCGTTTTCCAATCTTTAGAAGTTACAAATATCAATATCGCTTCATTAGGGTTCCATTGGGGTAACCCGAAAGCTATGGAGAGCAAAGCATTTACGATAACATCTTCAGTTACTTTTTGGCCGCCTATAAGAAAATCCCAATTTAAAGCTAACTCTTTCGCATTTTCTATGTGTTTTCTGAGCAGTTCCTTCAGACGTTGTGAAATGGGCAGTTCAAAACCGCGAGCCAATAACTCCAAGAGGTCTAAATCGAGTTTTTCCCCTAATAACTCGTAATCTCTTAGCCAACTGGGATCAGGTGCTTTCTCGGGCACATAGATTAACCAGCGCTTTTCGAAAAAGGGATCGGCGGATTCAAGTTCGAAACGCAGAGCTAAATAACTTCCTTGGTATCGTAGAACCTGTATTTCTCTCGGAAAATCACATTCAATCAGTGACTCTAATGTTCCGCCTGGATCGTACCACACGACAATGCCCGATGGCCCTTGCTGTGTAAAAGCCTTTTCGATTTCTTTCTGAAGAACAACTTTTAACTTACTCATGGTTATCCTCTAATTCGGTTTGCATCTGGATGCAATATACCGGCCTGTTTAAGCGGCTCGATATTTACACGGACACCATAGTCCAAGTTAGGCTTATATCCCTCGGAAATAATTTCATTGACCTTTTCTTTCATCCATGAGTTGTTACTCTGGACATTCAACTTCAGCGGATGCAACAGGTTATCAATAGCACTCGCCAATTGTTTTAAAGCGTAATATGAACGTTGAAGTTTGTCTAATTTTTTTTCTATATCCCGCAGATTTTTATAAGCGGCACCAGCTTCTCTTAATTCTGATAGCTGCTTTTCAGCTTTTCTTAGTTCAACTTCTTTAGCGGTTAAATATGGTGGTAGATATACTGAGCGAACTTTGTTGAGAGTATCATTGTCAAGCTTATGCCAGTAGATGAATACACTAAATTCTGGGATGTCACGTTTTTTACCTCTTGTGACCGAGTCGGGTGGGATAATTTGCCAAATTATAGGACGTTGCCTGTATAGACTCAGATGATAGCGGAAGAATTCATGTGAAAGCCAAAGGTCCAAACTCATTCCGAGTGCATCTTGGAGTTCTTGTTCAACTTGTGGAGTTAGATTTCCTTCTAAAATCTCGTTAAGTTTGTTTCTTATACGGCTTATAAGTCCAGGCTCGAACCGCTGATCCGCAGTGTATCCGTCTTGAAGAGGAACTATACCCTTTGGATCCTCTCGAATAACTTGTTGTGCAATGTAATGGATGAGCCGCTTTATATGTTCATCAGCGGTTAATGTATCCATTGTGGTAGAAGATTCCTCAGTGCGGATATTTTCATCATCCGAGTCTTTTTCGTTCTCTGAAGCTTCTATTAAGCCTAGTTCCTTTTCGATTAGTTTTCTGTCCTCTTCGCTAATTCCGTAGATTTTGTAAACTTCACTGTCAATTTGATGTTGGATGTCTTCTATTTTATTTCGCAGCCATCTTTCCCACTTGGTACACGCTTTAGCAAGGGTATAAAGCGAAACCCCCTTTCCCATTTCGTGGGCAATCCAATCCATTGTTTCTTGAGGAATTCCATGTTGCCACTGAAAATCCCTGGAGAAGGGGTGATTCGTGATAGGTTTCAGTTCTTCGTTTTTTTTGCCTTTCCATCGCCAGAGGACCTGCAAAATCCAAGGAGCTATGAAAACAGTGGAAGTTTCATCTCCTGTCGCCCATTCGCGGAGAAGATTGTAAGGCCCCAATCCATAATGAATTAAATTCTTTGAGAGGAAAATCTGCGGAGAAATAGGTAACTTCGATACATATCCAACGTGTTTCATATGAGCTGTAGGATCGAGAAGTTTGAATACAGACCAGAGGAGAGAGGAATTTCCTATCGAAAGTAATGTATATAGTTTCTCGCTTTGTTCTGAGAAAAGGCCATTCGCTGTTACTGCGAATATACAACCTTTTTGAAGTACATACAAAGCAAGCCCGGGTATACTCACTACATTTGCCCATGCCAGCCCCTCGCGGAAGAAAAACTCGTTCTCGGTATGGCAGAGCATCCACACATTACTGAAGGGACGACCCGTTCGGGGATTTACCCAATTTTTTATCTCTTTACCATTGTTCTCCCAGTTAACCACGATCTGTATGTCGTGGTAGAATGGTTTTCCACCCTTTGCAAAAGGAACCCATTTTTTGCCCTGAAGAGTTTCTTCTTTACTTGTTGCTATTTTTTCAAAGGGAACCTCCCACCAATAACGGGTGAAACGTAGGTCATCACTCGTTTGAAGTCCAACTTTCACATCCGCAATCTTGAGCTTGTCAGGCATGCCTGCAACATCTCTATCCAGTGGAGGATATTTAAGGAACAGCTCTCGGAGGCTCTTGGGGGCCCAATATGCAAAAGGAGTTCCCGGGATCTCCGCAAGTTCTCCCAATGTTACAGTGTAAATAATCCGTTTTTTGTCGTTTTTAATGTTGCTGTTCCCGCTCATATTTCTTTAGCCTCCAATCATTAATAGCTTTCTCAAAAATTACCCTTTTATCATCCCAACTCCAATCTGTAAGTCGCAAAAAGGAAACAGTGTGATGTTCCCAATTTATTCCGTCGTTCTCCCAGCGCTTCCGTAGGACAAAAGCTGCGTACCGAGCTGTTGCCTCGTCCAGGACGTTGAACCCGAGATCCCATATTACAACAGGCAAGGCTTCATACCTCAAGATTTCCTCTCTTAAACGTTTAAAGGTCTTGAGAAAAAGAAATGTTCGCCCAGTCAGTGCCCCAATATATCCACCGTCTTTACAGAGATCGATGGCTTGCTCTATAAAAGCTGCATAGTAGTCGTTATGAGTTCTGGGGTAATGTTTTCGGGCAT
>JAGHCP010000141.1 GCA_021160415.1 Desulfurococcales archaeon | reverse complement strand
GTTAATGGGGTGATGGAATGGGTAATGAAGGTAAAGGTAAGGACGTGTACGGGGATTACGCAACCTTAACAATCCCTGAACATGAAACCAAGTCAACGCTGAACATCTTCATGATATATATGGGTGTGCTGGCCGTCGTTGCAGCCATATTCGCAGGATCTGGCCTAGCTAAGATGTATGACGCTAAGACGATGCTTGAGGTCGCTTTTCTCGGAAACATCGTTCTTGCGGTCTTCGGCGGCCTCATAGCGTACATTGGGGGGACGACGCGTGCTAACACCTACATGATCTTGAGGTACCCGCTAGGTAGGTTAGGGTCTTTAATAGGTAACTTGATAGTTTCAGCTATACCCCTCATAGTGTGGTTCGCTGTAGAGACGTGGCTATTCGGGCTAACCGTAAACGTGATCTACCCTGACAACCCCCTCACATCCATAGCCGCTGCTTCGATTTGGGGAGGGCTACTGATGATGATAACGGCTTACTACGGGTTCCGCGCCATGGCTATTCTGAGCTACATAACCGTGCCGTTCTGGTACACCTTGGTGATCATAGGGTTCTTCGCCTCCGTTGACTTGGCAGGGGGGTTCGCTAAGGTTTGGGCTGCGAGGCCCGAGACCATCGCCTCCATAGGCGCTGGAATCACGTACGTCGTAGGCGTGTATGCGTCAGGATCGGTCATCACTTCAGACGTAGCAAGGTATGGGAAGAAGCCGTGGTCAGGAGCTGTTGCTTGGGGGATTCACGTCACGATTTTCATGACCGCACTACTATTCGCAGGTGGTGTAATGACCTTACTTACTAACAGCCCGAACGTCATCGTCGCGATCGCTCAGATAGGGCTCGGCGTCGGGGCGCTCCTCCTCGCAATACTGGGGCAGTGGACAACAAACGACAACAACCTGTGGAGTGCTGCTCTAGCGTGGATCAACACCACAGGGAAGCTTAACAAGAGATTATGGGTACTTATACTTGGAAGCATCGGCACCTTAATAGCGGGTGTTTGGGCAGGGCTTTGGGGGATGAGCCTACAGCCATTCATTAACTTCGCCTCTATGCTGGGCTACTTCATACCGCCTGTAGGTGCAGTCCTGATAGCCGACTTCTACATCTTCAGACCCTACGTCATGGGTATCAAGGACAGAAGGGCTAGGTACACCTTCGGCCCAGGAACCAAGTACTACTCGATAAACGTGCCTGGCCTAATAGCGACCTTTGCCGGGGGAGCAATTGCTTGGGTGTCCGGGATGTTCGGACTCGGTGCGCCTGTAGTTAACGGACTTATATCGGCGTTCATCATCTACTTAGCTCTGATAATACCACTCCACAAGGCAGGGATAAAGTGGGGCATAGGTGAGTACGTTGAGAAAGAAACAGGGTTCTGAGGTGAGCATGATGAGCAGCGGCAAGGAAATTAAGAAGTGGGCCCTAGCAGCAATATCCATCATGCTTGTACTGGGACTCGCGACAATAGGGTTCGGCTTCACAGCAGGTAACTACAGAGGGTTCTACCTCTCACTGACGTTGGGAGGCATCATAACGGTGGCGTCAGTGGTTTACCTGCCGATAGTTGCGAGGAAGGATGAATCCGACCCTGCAGGCGTCGCGACACCCGCCATTCAGTCATTATGGATATCGACGTCGATGGGACTTGGGTACGTGGTGACGGCGTTCGCGCCGTACTTCAAACTCCCACAGACCGTAGCTGCGGCCCTATTCCTGATAGGGTGGGTAATGCTGATCTTCGGTATGTACTCCCTGCTGAAGCTCAGCAAGGAGTCAGGCACCCCGTTGGCTGTGTGAGGGCCTCGAAGGAAACGTGTCACTGACTTTTTCTCCCTGAACCCAAAGCTCCGCATATCCTCACCGCAACTTCTTCATGGCTTAACCCTTCAACCGTAAGCGTCTTCATGCGCTCCCTCACACCTCTAACCATCTCAACCCCACCGCTGAAGACGTTCCTGAAGAATCTCATGAGGTCGGAGTTAACGCCGTGCCTCTTGCAGCTGGCGGACGAGTTAAACACTAACTCACCATCCCTAAGCTCAAGGAATGTTTCCTGAGCCTTAGGGATGACGTAAACCTGGAAGAAGCACTTACCACCTGAACACCTAATCAGCTCCTTGACGGATTCAACGCAGCCAGTCAATGCAAGGGTACCCATTAAATATGTCGCGACTCATTCTTAATTAATGGGAACAAAATGATTATCTTATCCAGGAATGAATGCCCTTTCCCTCCCTCACCCAGTGTGAAGAGGAGGGTAGCTGATTGCATCTCCCGCATCAACCGCTACGGCGACCCTGAAATCAGCTCGGACTTCATGAGGAGCCTTAGCGACTACGTGGGCCTACCAGCTGACCACATCACACCTCTCCCAGGCTCTGAGGCTTTCTTCCTCTACCTCTCAGACTACCTAAGGACTCGGGAATTTCCCTTCAAGTACTCTTCCCCGACCTTTGTTCCCGCGGTCGAGGACCTCAGGTTGAGGGGCGTCCCCCTTAAGGACATTCCGCTCACTAAGGACTTTAGATTAAACCTCGGGAGTCTGACCGCTGATGGGGGTGGAGTTCTCTACGTGGTTAACCCCAACAACCCCACAGGTAATGCTGTCGCGGAGTGCGGTGATGTGGAGGAACTCCTTAGCCATTTCGACTTAGTTATTCTGGACGAGGCGTACTTCGAGTTCAGCGGGAAGACATGCATTGATCTGGTGGGGAGGCATGAAAACATAGTTATTTTAAGAACATTCTCAAAGGCTTTCTGCATTGCCGGGGCGAGGCTAGGATACGTCATAGGTCAGCCAAGGACATTGAGTGAAATACTGAGTAGTAGGAGGCTCTACGACATCCCAATACCATCCCTCGCTGCTGGGTTAGGAGCTCTTGAGGACATTGAATACGTGAGAGATGTCGTGAAGACCATCACCAGGATTAAGGATGACTTCGTCCGTGAGGTGAAAACCTTGGTTGGATGGGAGATTGTTGAAACTGAGACGAACTTCTTATTGTTGAGGAGGGAGGGAATGAGTTCTGCAGATCTGTACAGGGCGCTTAAGGAGCGTGGCTACGAAGTTAAGCCTCTGAATGGAAGACTTAATCACTACGTAAGGGTCTCAGTCGGAAAGCATGAGGAGATGAAAGGGTTGCTTCAGGTTTTAAGGGAGCTCACCCCGCCCTGAATATAAGCCTGCCGAAACCCTCGTCCGTAGCTGATTGGTCATAGATCTCCTTAATTATGAACTCGTATGCAGGGTAGGAACTCCTCGACCCGCCCACGATGTGGAAGACGTCGTGTATAAGGTTGAGGTATTCGTGGATCTTGCCTCCCTCATGTATCCTCACATCACACCTAACTTCGTAGGACGTCACGGGAGGGGTGAAGAAGAGCAGCGTTGCCTTACCAGTCGCCTTTATGTTGCTCCACGAGTGCTTGAAGCCCATTTCAAGTCCCCCAAACCTGCTGAAATCAAGTAACTCCTCCCTGTAGATAACTCCGACGAGCCTTGACATCACCTCCCTCATCCCTAACTTGCTTTTCGACGCGATTAGCTCCCTAACCTCATTAATCACTTCATCCATGAACTCCTCCTTCGGGAGGAAACCTATCATCTTTATCGAGCCGCTCAGCCCTGCAGGTCCGTCAGTGATGACTGCCGGGGATGTCCGCGTGAATTCTAAGTACACCTCAGCAGAGGATAGCTTGCCTTCCACCATCCCCTTAACCGCTTCCAGCCTTTTCCTGTAGACATAGTTAATGAATTCCTGAGGGAGACTCATCAACGCCTCACCGTTCCAAATACCTTAATAATTAATTAATGCGTATCCTTAACTGTGGTGTTTTGTGAGATGGGGGACGTGGAGAAGCTGGTGACGAACTGGCTTATTGAGGAGGGCTATGAGGTTAAGAAACTCCCTCAGATACCTCAGGTGAAGTTCACTTGGGGCCTAGATGTCTTCACCCCACCTCCACTCAGGGTTAACATCAAGCTATTCAAACCTGAGGACAGGAACGACAGGGTCATCCTCCTCCTCGGGGTGGGTGTTTCCCCGGAGCATCAGGCAGCCATCAGCAGGCTTCCTAGGGAGGGAAGGCTTAAGTTCTCTTCGAAACTGCTTTCAAGGCTTATTCAAGCGTGCGCGACCTGCAGCATAGCAATTCAGCCAAACCCCATAGAGCCGCAGGGAATCAGCGTCGCGCTCACCGTGTTCGACGCGGAGATAACTGAGGACTTCAAACCGAGGCTCATGGAGAAAATGACGGTGATGATTAACGCGTTTCTCCTCATAGTGTCTACGTTCAATGAGGAGTTCCCTGTCATCCCTAAGGGAGGAGAGGGATCCATAACCACCCGGATGTGAATTAAGTAAAGGGTTTTGGCGCTTCACAAGGGAAAAAGGGAATTGGTCGTAATTTTTCAGTCCTCGAAGTCCATGGCGTTGTATATCTCTGGAGGTAGGTTCGGGGAGTTCTTATCTAGCCAGTACTTGCTCTCCTCTATCTGCGCCTTAAGCAACCTCTTGAACTCCTCCATACTTAGGTAGGTCGTTGGATCAAGCTGCTTAAGCCTCTCCTGCGTTAGGCCGGGAACACCCTTCGGCACAAGCACCTTCTCGCCCCAGACTGGGTGAGGTTTATACTCAACAGCTTCCCTTACTGCCTGCAGCAGGAAGGGAAGCTGTTGAGTATAAACCTCACCCAGTCTGGGGCGAGAAGGTGCTTGTGCCGAAGGGTGTTCCCG
>JAGHCP010000170.1 GCA_021160415.1 Desulfurococcales archaeon | reverse complement strand
GGTCGTCACTGAGGCATACGTGGAGCGCGTGTACGGAGGGAAGGAACTCCCCCCTGAGGTTGTGGAGGACGTATTAAATGAGGCTGGTAAGGTGGTGCGTGGTGGAGGAGGGCCCTAGATTTAAGCTTTTCACGATGATCCTAATTGTCATAGCTCTTGTGGCGAGCCTTTACGCCCCCACACAGACCCTTAAGCTGGAGCAGAAGTTCTTCGGCGGGACCGCCAGCCCCCACAACACGGGGTACATGGGGACCTCCGAACTCGTAACCCTTCTGAAGGGCTTAGGGTGTGAGGTCGTGATCGCCGAAAACGAGCAGGACTTCATCAACGCATTAAGCGAGGGGGGCTTAGGCATCATCATAGCTCCTGACAGGCCTGTCCCTGCCGACCTCTCAAGTAAGCTGCTCGACCTCTTCAAGGAGGGTAGGGCTAGCTTCCTAATAGCTGATGAGAACACCACCTCCAATTACCTAATCATGACGTTGACTCCCGGTTTAGTGATTGACGGCAGAGCTGTCTTCAGCGTTAATAAGGAAAAGTTGGCGTACAGCCCCTTCCCCTCAGCCCTAATGGCTACGAAGCTCAACGAAACGCTAACCAATCCAGTTTTGACGCTGGTGGATGTCTTCGAACTCCGCCTTAACTGGGCGTCCTTCATAAAGCCTGTCCCTCAGGGCCTCACCCCAGAATGGGTTGTAGGTCACTACGTGATTGGGGTGACCGCGGGCGTCATAGACTTCAACAACAACGGGAGGCTCGACGCTGAGGACCTGAAGTTCGAATCCATAGCGACCCAGGGAAAGGGCCACATGTACGAGGACGTCGCTGTGGAAGCCGTCTCGCGCAGTGGTAGCAAAGTCCTAATCTTCAGCGACAGCTTCCCCTTCACCAATCAGGCCTTAACCCCCCAGGACTCAGTGTACCGTGCCTACGTCACGCAGCTCTTCAGGAACTTGGTGAAGGCCGACAGGGTCGTGATATGTGACTTCCTCTACAGAACGGGCGTTAAGGCTGCGGGGATACCTTACCATCCGGCGATGCTGCTCTACTTCGCTGCCTCAGCCTTCAAGCTTCTCGACTCTGTAATAACTTCGGCAGTGTCGACGAACTCCTTCCTAGCAGTCACTGAGTCCATAGCCATCATACTCCTCCTAACGTACCTCATAAGTAAGGGCCTCGGGTTCGGGAACTACAGAACGGTGGAGCCGAGCCCCGTTGAGGAGGTGGACATCATAGCTGAGACTGAGGTTAGGCGGGCCGTCCTGACGGGTGAGGCAGTTAAGAAACCTAAGGAAGCCGTTAAGGGCCTCTGGGATGTTCTTAACTACGTCCTGAGGCAGCTCTACGGGTTCGGCGTGGAGGACGTTCTGAGGGATGAGCACCTCCTTAAGGGATTCAGCGAAGCCCTCAACACCGATCCGGAGGCTCTTAAGTCAAGGCTTAGCTGGCTGGTTAAGGTCAGCCGTAAAGCGTCCGGGAAGGCACACCTCCCCGTGATCATCTCATGGAAAAGAGCTTTAAGGAAGTACGCAGAATTAACTGAGCAGGTACTTGAACCACTTGGTTACACCATCATGAGAAGAGGTGGGTTAAGAGGTGTTGAGTCAGTCATCCACTGATGTTGGCCCGAAGTTCATTAAGGAGGTCACCGACGCGATCCTGAGGGAGGCAGGGAAGGTCATCGTAGGGAAGTCCGAGGTCATTAAGGCCGTGCTCACCGCGCTGTACTGCGGCGGCCACGTACTGCTGGAGGGGGTTCCTGGAGTGGCTAAGACCTTGATAGCGAAGACCATAGCTAGGGCCTTCAGCATGACTTACTCGAGGATTCAGGCTACCCCTGACCTCCTACCCGCAGACATAATAGGGACGTTCATATACGACCCTAAGACATCCGAATTCAGGCTCAGGAAGGGCCCCGTCTTCGCGAACATAGTTCTATTCGACGAGATAAATAGGGCCTCACCGAGGACCCAGTCAGCGCTCCTTGAGACCATGCAGGAAAGGCAGGTAACGATTGAGGGGATGACGTTCCGACTCCCCGAGCCCTTCATAGTTATAGCCACTCAGAACCCTATCGAGATGGAGGGCACTTTTCCCCTCCCGGAAGCCCAGCTAGACAGGTTCCTTCTGAAGGTGGACGTAGGTCTTCCCACCCACGAGGAGATGAAGGAAATCCTAAGGAGGTCCCACTACATAGAGCGGTTCGAGGTTGAGCCCGTCGCCGGGGCGGAGCACGTCCTCCGCGTCAGGGTGATGCTCCCCGAGGTCCGCGTAGGTGAGGAGGTTGAGGAGTACATCGTTAACCTGATTGAGGAGACCCACAGGCAACCCACCGTTAAGTTAGGGGGCTCGCCCAGGGCGGCGATCTCACTGTACCTCACGAGCAAGGTGAACGCACTCATGAATGGGAGGGACTTCGTCATACCGGACGATGTTAAGGAGATGGCTCCCCACGTCCTCAGGCACAGGATAATCCTATCACCCGAGGCGGAGCTGGAGGGGGTCACGCCCGATAAGGTGGTGGAGAACGTCCTCAGGTCCGTACCTGTACCAACCCCTGGAGTGGAGGGTTGAGGCATTCAGCCCTCAAACGCAGGAATGGAGGAAGCCGTAACACCGAGGCTCCTTGCCTACCTTCTAGCGGTATCCCTGATAGTGGGCGTCCCGCTACTCTACACCACGTCAGTCCCTGAGGCTTTGCTCTACTCTTTAAGCATAGCGATAGCGTACTTAGGGTTCATGAAGCTGGTTGCTGAGGTCGGTGGGAAGGTTGCCTACAGAGTTAAGGTGGTGAGGGAGTACAGGAAGCCCTTAATTGAGGGTGAGGAGGCTGAGATACGTGTTGAGGTCAGCAACCCTTCATGGATACCGGTACTTTACGTCGAGCTCTCAGACCTGTACCCCAAGCACTTCAAGCTGGTCTCCGGGTCCAGCATCGTTCAGGCAACCCTCCCTGCGAAAGGAACCTTCACCTTCACGTACAGGGTTAGGGCTAGGCTAGGTAAGCACGTCTTCAGGGGTGTGGAGGCCGTGGTTAAGGACCCTCTAGGCCTTTTCTCGTACAGGTTGATCATACCTGGAAGCGTTGAAGAGGTTCAGGCCTACCCTAAGCCCTACCCACTCCCAAAATCCTCCTTCAGGAGGTGGGTCACTTCCAGCCTCGGGCAGACCAAGTCAGGTATGAAGGGCTTAGGCAACGAATTCATGGGTTTAAGGGAGTACTTCCCCGGAGATGACTTCAGGTTCATCGAGTGGAAAGCCTTGGCGAGGACAGGTAAGCTACATGTGAAGACTTTTGAGATGGAGTCAAGCCTCCACGTCGTATTCGTGCTGGATGCTTCGCCAGCGATGATGTTCGGGTACCTAGGGAGGACAATGATTGAGGAGTCTACGAGGCTCATCTCAGGGCTTGCGAGCTACTTGCTCAGGAGGGGTGATTGGGTAGGCCTCGTGGTTAGGGGTAGGGAAACAGCAATCGTCCCTGTTGGGAGGGGGAGGCCTCACTACTACAGGATCCTGAAGGCGGTTTCCCAAGTTGAGTGGGGATCATGGGTCCCTAAAACTACTTTAGGTGACGCGATAAGGGAGGCCGTTAAGGCCGTCCCTAAGAGGACGAAGGTGCTCTTCATGGTCTTCACGACGCTTGACCCGCTGGCCTACAGGGGAGGGTCGCTTCATGCGGAGGTGAGGGCTCTCAGGGAGGTCGGGGTGAAGCTGTCGACCCAGCACCACAAGTTAGTGGTGGTTTCACCCCTCCCAGAGCTTTACGAGCTTCAAGGCCTTTCAGGGATGGAGGCAGGTGTGTACCTGGCGTTATCGGTTAAGGGGATCATGGAGGTGAGGAGGTACGGGAAGGAGCTCGCGAGGAGAGGGATCGACGTAATTCAGGTCGGCCCCACAACGCTCCTCCCTAAGCTGATGTCCTACGTGGAGAGGTTCAGGCTGGTGAGTACGTGATGAGGTCCGACCTGAGGAACGCATCCGTGAAGCGGAGGGCCGCGTACGTCGCGCTCTACCTGGCGCTGACGGCGTACCCGCTCTACAGGGTTTTCGAGGGCGCGGCTCTTCTCCCAGATATCTTCAAGCTGATCCCCGCCGCCGCAGCGGCACTCATACCGCTGGGTATGTACTACGGGAGGTCGGAATTTATAGTTACTTACTACGTAGTCGTGACTGCGGTGCTTCAGGCGAACAGAATTCCTTACCCATCACCCGCTGAAACCCTTATTTACTCGCTCCTCATGCTCCACGCAGACATTCTCGGCAAGGCGTTGACTGTTGGGGGCTACGGGAGGAGGGTCAGCGTCGGGCTTAAAGGGGCAGCCGCAACCTCAGTAGTCGTTGCCGCGTTGGCTCTCACATACATCTCCACGGGTTACTGGTCAGCCTACCTCGCGGTGGGGCTTAAGGACGCTGCAGTAGCGGCGAACGGGTTAACGGAGGTTGTGCTGGGTGCGTTCCTCTCCACCAGGGCGGGCTCGGTGATGCTGGTCGTCTTCCTATCGATCTTCACTGCCTACGTCGTCAGCAGGTACTTGGGGGAGACATTAAGTGAGGTTCTCGCCATGTCGAGGGGATACGCGTTAGCTGCTGGTAATGCACACATGAAGGCCGAGCTTCAAGCTCTTATTGAGGGTAGGGCCTGGTACTTAAGGCTCATGAAGTACTCATCCCTCACCTTCGTAGCCCTCGTGGCTTGGTTCATAGTGGCTCCGGCCGTGAGGCCCGCAGTGAGCGCTGCGCCTCTCATCACCTATCTAAGGGAGGACCTCCGCTCAGGGATCTCAGGCCTGATTTCCTTAGGTCTGGGCATCCTAATCACTTACCTTCTGTATAGGGGGGTCAGAGGTGGTGCTGAGGCCCTCATCATGCCGGGCGATATGCGGATGCGGAGATTCAGGAGGTACTCAGTGATGTATATAGCGATACCTGCGGCGCTACTGACGTTCTACGTGATTCTACTGTACGGGGTTTCCGGGCTTCAAGGGTTTGAGCACGTCCTCATGAGATCCTTAGGGCTGGGGGGCGAGCCCCCAACGATTCACGAGGTGAGGACACCATGGATTTGGGGGCTGCCAGGAACGATTACCTCGTACTTCAGCGACGCTGTCTCAACTTTCAAGGAGTTAACATATTTACTTAGGGCCCTCATAACTATCTTGTGGGGCTAGGGATGGCTTTCAAGGACTACTTGACGCCGGCGGTCGGTGTCGCGCTAATCGCTTTCAGCCTCTACGTCTTCTACGTCGGTATAGCGCTGATGATGGGTAGGGACGTCCCCTCAAGCCTCCTCTCAGTTCTGATAGGGTTCACCACCCTCGGCGGCGGAGTAACACTCCTCAGGGCGTGGGCCCTCTCAAGAGCCTGCGTTAAGGGAGACGAAGAAACCCGCTAGAATTGACTGGCAGGCCTTAATTCATGAAAGTCTGTGAGGTCGCTGGCCCGGTCTTCACGGACTCAACGATTCGGAACAGCCCAAATTCTCTTCACCTCAGGCAGGCCGTCGAAGTCGGAGTCTTCGGACGCTATAAGTGGTATACCTCGGGTCCGCATCGCGCCGTAATGTAGAGCGTCAGACGGCTTCATCCCGTAATCCCTGACGGCTTTAGCGGCCTCATTGAATTCGTCCTCCCCTATCGGCAGGAGGACTACGTAAGGCTTTACTACGGCATCAATGAATTCGAGACTCACGTCGTACGGAACACCATACTTAACTTTCGAGACGTAAATCAACTCATCCAGCACTAGAGGGTCTGTGAACGCCTTATACCTGGTTAGGAGGTCTAAGTAGAAGCTTTCTAGCAAGCTCCTAAGCTCCGCATTAGTCACAGTGTTTAAGTAAATGAGTAGGTTCGCATCGACGAAGACCTTACTCAATGAACTCTCCCTCCAAGCTCACAGTTCTGAGGTCACCGAGCTTAGGCTCCTTCCTTCCCTCCAGGTTCCTCAGTACCTGAAGGTGTTTCCGGAGGGCTTCCCTAACCCCCTCCACATCCACCTTCCTCACTGGCTTAAGTAGGATGCCGTCCCTTATCTCCACCACTAACTCATCACCCTCCTCAACACCGACGGCCTCCCTAACGGATTTAGGAAGTATTATGTAGCCCTTCCGACCTACTTTAAGCTTCAGAGTCAACCTAAGTTCACCCTAAGTTAAACCTAGTTTAGCCACATAATAAATCCCTACCACCTCAACCTAGAACTACATCCTCCTAACTACACAGTCTGCACGCTATAGTTGAGGGTCAGGATACGGCATGACCCAGCGAAGTGAATCGATGAGCACCTAGTTATATTATACGTCTAAATTATTATAATTTAGGTGTAACTTTGATTGAGAAGTTCGTTGACAGGAATGATGAGTTAAGGGTTCTTATGGAGTCGTGGTCGTCGAGGCCTAGCCTGATGATTATCTATGGACGTAGGCGGGTGGGGAAGACGAGGCTCCTCAAGGAGTTTATGCGTGGGGTTAGGGGTGCTTACTTCCTAAGTAGGTTAACGAACCACGCCGATAACCTGAGGGGCCTAGCAGGTGCTGTGGGTAGGGTTGTGGAGGGGTTCGGGGCGGGTAAGGAGTACGTGTCGATTGACGCGTTGCTTAAGGATGCATGGAGCTCCGGGGTCGAATTAGTAGTTATTGATGAGTTCACGTATTGGGTTAGGGTGGCTCCACGCGTTATGAGTGAGCTACAGCTCTTCGTCGACGAGTACCTACCTAAGACTCGGATGTTGCTCGTGCTCTGCGGTAGCCTGATCGGCGTTATGGAGCGTGATGTCCTAGGAGGTGGTGCCCCGCTCTACGGGAGGAGATCCTTCTCCATTAAGGTGGAGCCCCTCAAGCCCTGGGTTCTAAAGGAGTTCCTCCCCAACTACTCGAGCATGGAGAGAATGACTACTTACGCTGTCTTCGGCGGCGTGCCTTACTACCTTAGACTAATTGATGACAGTGTTGACTTAGTTGAGAACGTTGGGAAACTAATCGTAAGTAAGGGAGGTCCTCTCAGGGATGAGGCAGAATTCATGCTTAGGGAGGAGTTCAGAAACCCCTCGGTGTACGGAAGGATCCTCAGAGCTATGGCCTCAGGTGCCACGACCTTAGGGAAAATAGCTGATGCCGCGGGCCTTCCACACACTCACGCAATAGCCTACCTCGATAATCTACGCAGGGTCGGGATAGTTGACAGGAGAGCACCCCTGTGGGGACGGAGAGGAACCTACGTGATCCGCGACTACTTCATGAACTTCAACTACTCCGTCATCGAAAAGGTTAGGAGCTTGATGGAGCTGGAGATGTACGATGAAGCCTTGAATGAGATTAGGAAGGCACTCCCAACTTACCTAGGCAGGGCGTTCGAGGAGGTAGTCAGGGACCTCCTCCCCATCCTCAAAAGGAAAGGATACGTCATACCCTTCACAAAGGTAGGTAAGGTGGTGAGGAAGGGCGTGGAGATCGACCTAGCCCTACTGAACGAAAGAAGTGGCATCGCCCAGCTAATCGAGGTTAAGTGGAGCAAGGTGGGGCCTAAGGACGCCTCCAGACACCTAAGGAACCTGGAAAGGAAGGCCGAGTATCTAGGCTTCACGGAAAGGTTCAACGAGGTCAAGTACCTGATAATTGCTAGGGAAGGTGAAGGAGGCGAGGAAGTAGTTACGCTAGCAGACCTTGATCTATGAGGCTGAGAAGGTACAGGCGGTTTCTCCTAAGGAACCAGTTATAATTCCCGGAACGTTTCTTCCTTCGGGTGTGTGTGGGTTGGGGAGGGTGGTCGTGGTTTCAGGGCTCCTCCCCTACGACTCCGGTAAGACTTACGTCACCACATCCCTCGCTAAGGCTTTAAGGACCGCAGGGTTTAAGGTCTCCGTGTTCAAGCCCGTCGCCGCGCACAGCGCGTGGTTCCAGCATGAGGCGTTCGAGGAGTCCGTCGCTCTCGGGGTGCTCGTTGGGGAGGATGTCCTCAACTATTTGAGGGAGGGTCTCATTGATGACGTGGATAAACAGAATCCCATCGACATCCTAACAGCTCCTCCCTCAATGCAGGCGTTCCCAACCCTAGCAACGTACCTCGCAGCCATCGAGTCAGGGGTGCGGCAAGCAGTTATTGCCAGAGTATCCATAGG
>JAGHCP010000169.1 GCA_021160415.1 Desulfurococcales archaeon | reverse complement strand
GTAGTGGACCTGATCAAGAACGATTTCTCCCTTCCTCATCGCGTTTAGGGCGGTTTCAAGCTCATCCGCGTCGAAGTTGCTGACCCCCACGTACCTCGCAATGCCTTCGTCTATGAGTGCCTCGAAGTTCCTGATCTGCTCCTCGATACTTACTGCAGAGCATGGCCAGTGTATCAAGTATAGGTCCACGCAGTCGATTCCAAGCCTCCTCAAAGCCGCTTTCCCCGCCTTAATCACCCTGTCCCTGCTCTTGGTGTTGTGGGGAAGCATCTTCGTGATTATGAAGACGCTATCCCTTCCAACCCTTCTAATCACTTTACCCACGAATTCCTCCGCCTTACCGTCCCCATACATCTCCGCGGTGTCGATCATGGATAGACCTACATTAACGGCTTCCACGTAAACCTCCAGCGCTGACGGGTAGTCCCTTATGTCCCAAGTCCCCAGCCCTAATGCCGGGATCTTCTCCCCGGTCTTACCGAGGGGCTTGGCGTCCCTGTAGTCAATCTCGTACATCACGCTGCATCATCAGGATGAAGAGCTGAAAACACCATTATTTAACTTTCCAACCCGTAATAACTACAGTTGAGGCTCGGGGGCGGGTTGTAGGCAGTGGTGGCTGATAAGGTCGTCACTAAGGCTGAGTGGAGGAGGGCTTTGAGGGAGGTTCAGGGCTTCCTCGCTGATGAGTTAAGGGGTTGGGGTAGTGCGGACCTTAAAGACTTCGTGAGGGTCAGGGTCTCCGGGGCGCTGGAGGTTATCGTGAGGTCGGACGAGAAGGTGGGGTCAATAATCATTAGGGGGGCTGGAGGGACAGCCATAATCGCGTCGAGCAGGTTCCTGAGGGGAGGTGCTCACAGGTTAGTTAAGGTTGAGACGCCTGACGGGTACGAAGTGAAGATCCCGGTAGGCGTGCCTTCCGGGGAGGGGTTCCACGTAACTCAGGTAGGGGCTTACGGGATGAAGTGCACATGCCAGGACTCAGTGATGACTGCGTCGAAGGCCGACAGGGAATTCATCGACGCGTTGAAGGAGTTAGGGCTCACCGAGTATCTCTCATCGCTCGTGTTCCCGCTTTTCAGCAGGTTCGTCATATGTAAGCACACACTCGCATTGATGTCCTACCTGATCGCGTCCGGCGTGCTTACCCTGGAAGACCCTGAGGTCAGGAGGACCCTTAAGCTCGCGTTGATAGGGGCGGCGCTGAAGTCCATGGGGCATAAAGATCTGGGTAACGGAAAAGTGTTTGAAGCGCTTAAACTCCTTCTCGCTGAGAGGGAGTGAAGCACCTCCCAGAGACGTAACCCGTCAACGCGTATATCGCTGGGGGTATGAAGAAGTAACTCAGAGTTAAACCTGCGGGGACCCCCAGGAAGGCCTCAAGGGGTTTGCTGAAGCCGAGCAGAAGGGCGGTGAGCGCGGAGGACGCCAGGAAGGCGTAGACCTTAATTTTAAGGCTGCGTTTCATCACTTCGCGGACTTCGTCCCTGAAGACCACGTACGTCCACGCACCTAGGGACACTCCCAGCAGTTTATACGTTACTGGAGTGCCTGAGGTGTAGGCACCTGCGGCTGAAGCTATGGCTGAGGTTATCGCCGCGACGCTCACCCAACCCTTTAGTGGGAGGTACCTCCAAGTAAGGAATAAACCGGCAGATAAGGCAATCCCTATCACCGCACCGCCAACCACGTCCCTCGGGTAGTGAACCATTAACGCAACCCTGGAAACCGCCACCGAGGCGATCACCGCGGCTGAGAGCGCCGACACCCACTTCGAACGGGTCAGCAAGGATGCTTGGGTCCAGAAACCCGAGCTGACCTCCGTATGGCCGCTTGGGAAGCCCGGTCCTTCAGCCTGAACTCGCCACAGCGACTTTGGAGGTCTGGGGAGGTTAAGGGCGTACTTCAGAGCCACGTCAACGCTTCCCGACAGGACAACGGAGTACAGGAGTAGGACCCCCCAGTCAGGGTTTAGGAATATTATCGAGGCAATGGATAGGAAGACGTAGAGGTATTCCTCCCCCAGGAAGGTTAGGGCTTCCCATAGCGTCGCGGAGTCCGTTACCGCTGCAACTCCGAGAAGGAGTAGAACGGAGGCCGCGGCGATCGCGGCAAGCTTGGAGAGTGTTTCACGCTTAGTGTGCGAGTCACCTCACCTCCCGAGCTCTCCCTTCAGACACTTCAGATAATTCGCTATAAAGTGTTGGAACGTAAACTTATTAGGGCTTCGAGTTAACCTTTAACGGGGTTAATGATGCTGCTGAAGGTGGTTGACCTTCACGTCGAGGTTGCTGGCGTGGAGGTGCTGAAGGGCGTATCCCTTGATGTGAGGGAGGGCGAGATACACGCGTTAATGGGTCCGAACGGGTCCGGAAAGTCGACACTCGCATACACTATTCTAGGTAGGGAGGGGTACCTCGTCAAGTCGGGGGACATCCTGTTTGAGGGTAGAAGCGTGCTTGGGCTAAGCACCGATGAGAGGGCTAGGCTCGGAATATTCCTAGCGCTTCAGGAACCCCCTCAGATCCCGGGCCTCAGACTCAGCCCCTTCCTCAACGCCATAATTAATAAGAGGTTGTGTAGGAAGGAGCTTAACAAGCTCCCACCTCCTCAGGTGCTCGCCGAGGTAGGCAAGGCTCTTCAGGCTGTCGGGCTGAGCAGGCCCCACCTAAGCAGGGAGCTCAATATGGGTTTCAGCGGCGGTGAGAAGAAGAGGAGCGAGCTCCTGCAGGCAATCCTGCTTAAACCTAAGCTACTGATTCTCGACGAGCCTGACTCAGGACTCGACGCTGACGGCGTTAAGGCGGTTGCCCGCATAATAAATTCCTTCAAGCAGGAAGGGAAGGGGGTCCTACTCATAACTCACTACGCTAGGCTCCTTAAGCACGTACCCCCAGATGAAGTCACCGTCCTCTACAGAGGGAAGGTAGCGGTGAGGGGAGGGCCTGAGATCGCGGAGAGGATTGACTCGGAAGGTTACAGCTTCCTGAACGGCTCGGTGGGGAAGGATGAACATTAACCTCAAGCACGAGATCCCCTTGACCCTAGGTGAGGCGAGACCCGTTAAGTACGAGGTGAGGCTTAAGGGGGAGCTGACGGAGGAGTTAGTTAGGGAGTTGTCCGAGCTTAAAGGGGAGCCGGAATGGATGCTTAACCTTAGGCTGAGGGCCCTTGAATGGTTCCACAAGCTACCGATGCCTAAATGGGTTAGGGGGGTGGAGGAACTCGACCTCAGCAGGTTGGTCCTATACTCCAAACCTAAGGGGAGCTTAGCTACTGAGTGGGGCGACGTCCCGCCGGAAATAAGGAGGTACTACGAGGCCTTAGGGATCCCGGAGCAGGAAGCTAAGCTCCTCTCAGGGATTAACGCTACGTTCGGAAGCGAATCAATCTATTCGAAGCTGAGGGATAGCCTAAGGAGTAAGGGAGTCATCATGATGCCAACAGAGGAAGCTGTGAGGAAGTACCCGGAACTGGTGAGGAAGTACTTCGGCAGGGTGTTCCCTTACACGGACCATAAATTCGCCGCCCTCCACACAGCGTTCTGGAGCGGGGGTGCGTTCGTCTACGTCCCTCCGAACGTTAGGATTGACCAGCCTCTGGAGGCCCTCTTCCTTATAGGATCTCCTTTGGAGGGACAGTTTGAGCACACCTTAATAATTGCTGGCGAGAACTCCTACCTTAACTTCATAGAGGCCTGCGCGGCCCCTAGGTACAGCGGGGAGTCGTTCCATGACGGCATGGTTGAGATCTACGCCCATAGAGGAGCTACTGTTAAGTTCACCACCATCCAGAACTGGAGCAAGAACGTCATAAACTTCGGGAATAAGAGGGCGATACTGGAGGAGGGCGCCCGAGTGGACTGGATGATAGGTTCCCTGGGGAGTAAGGTGAGCTACGAGTACCCGATGTCCGTGATGAAGGGCGCGGGGTCATCGAGTCAAGCAATCATGGTTTCCATAGCTAAGGGTCCTTACATCAAGGATGGGGGAGCTAAGATGATTCACGCGGCCCCTAACACTAAGTCAAGGATCGTCAGTAAGTCTATCAGCGGGGACGGAGGCCTAACCATCTACAGGGGTTTAATTAAGGTTTTAAGGAGGGCTGCGAACTCATTCGCTCATGCTGAATGCGACTCCCTAATACTGGATAATTCGTCCCAGTCATTCACATACCCGCACAACCAGGTTGACGAGCCGACCTCGACAGTGATCCATGAAGCGACCGCTGGGAGGTTAGGGGAGGAGCAACTGTTCTACCTCCTCAGCAGGGGCTTAAGTGAGGCTGAGGCTAAGTCACTGGCGGTGATGGGGTTCCTCGACGACCTGCTTATCCAGCTCCCCTTCGAGTACGCGAACATCCTTAGATCGGTCATTGAGGTTGAGTTCAGCAGGTTAGGTGGTGTGGGTTGAGGGCAGAGGAAGCGCTTGAGCTGATTGCGGGTTTGCCGTACCAGGAGGTAGCGGACTCCCCCACAGTTAAGTACTACACGGACTGGAGGGTCTTCGAGAGCAACCTAGGGGTTAGAGACGCTGTGTACTCAGAAAGCCTCCCCAACCCTCTAAGGAGGTTTAAGCCTGACGTTGAGCTGAGGGGGAGGCTCGACACGTATATTCCAACAGTTTCCTCAGGTGGGGTGAGGATCAGTCCTTTGAGGAAAGCCGATGTAAAGCCACCCGTGGTAGGGAGGAAGCTTGACGCGCTTCACGAACTGAGGTGGTTCGGCGGGGTTGAACTGTCCGTTGACCCGGGAGTTAAGCTCCCCCACCCTTTGGGGGTGCTTTCCGTTTCGGGTAAGGGATACGTCGGGCACCACATTAGGGTCTCTGTAGGTGAGGGCGCGGAAGCCACGTTAATAGTCCTTGACTACGCAGGGGTTGAGAAAGGCCTGAAGACCTCCTTCATCGAGGGGGATGTCGGTAGGGGAGGGAAGCTGAACCTGGTGTCACTCACGATTCATAAGTGGGGGGTGCCTTCCTACCTAAGACGGAGGTTCAGGGTGCAGGAGGGAGGGGCCCTTACCGTGAGGTCGGTTGCTGGAGGGGGTATAATGACTAGGGAGGAGTACGACGTTTCACTATCGCGTGAATCCAGCCTTGAATTCCTAGGCTCGGCAGTGACTAAGTACGGATGCAGGCTTGACTTAATCACTAACGTCCGTCATGAAGGCCCCAGTAGCTCAAGCCTCGTGAGAGTCAGGGGAGGTGTTAAGGAGTTCTCCACCTTAGTGCATAGAGGTGTTAGCTCCGTTGAGAGAGGTGCTGAGGGGTCAGACACGTACATCGAGTCAAGAATCACCGTACTGGGGAAAGGTGGGAAGGGATACTCGGTACCTATGCT
>JAGHCP010000140.1 GCA_021160415.1 Desulfurococcales archaeon | reverse complement strand
TTTAAGCCCGGGTCTCTACCTACTCGCGGACGTCGCGGGTGAGTTCGGTGAGGTCTTCGTTTCATCCACGGAGTACCCAAGATCGGCTTCGGGGAGGGAAATAACTTTCTCGAGGCCTCTCAGATACATCAGTAAGATGTATGAGGGTAGGCTTGTCCACGTCACGGACGGCACGCCTGTGGATGCTCTCCACCTGGCTATCGAGGTGAGTGGATTTAAGCCCGACCTGACGCTTTCAGGCGTTAACGTGGGGGATAACCTATCCCTTCAGCACATTTTCTACAGCGGGACGCTGGCGGTGGCGATAGAGTCAGCCCTAATGGGGATACCCTCCGTTGCCTTCTCGGCCGATGTTATGAGTTTCGATGACTTCAGGGCCCCGACACTCAGGGAGCTCATTAAGAGCGTCGTCGGGGGCGTCGTTAAGTACGTTATGAGGTCCGGCCTGCCGGAGGGGGTTGACCTGCTCTCCGTGAACATCCCGGCGAAGTTCGCAGGGTGTGCAAAGGTTGCTAGGGCGGCTAGGATCAGGTGGAGAGCCGCGTATAAGGAAGGGATGGATCCTCGCGGGAGGAAGTACTTCTGGCTCTTCGGCGTTAAGGGAGAGGTTGAGAGCGACTCTGACGTCGAGGCGTTCGAGAAGGGGTGCGTGACCATAACGCCCCTCAACATAAACCTCAACGCTAGTAAAGGGCTTAAGCAACTCACCCCGCTTGAGGATGAGGTCAGGCGACACATAGAGGGGTCGCTTCACGGAAGGTAGGCGCAGGGTAAAGAGGTTCAAGGCTTGAGTGCCTCGGGAGCAGGGAGGGTTAGGGCGGCTCTCTGGATCTCCTACGCCTTAAACGCGAACACTTACGCGGTCATGCTGGCGACGCTCATCCTCTGGGTTGAGGGTGACTTAACCCTCACCTCATTCCTGACGGAGTTAGCTTTCTTTGGCTTGCTTCCATTACTTCCCATACTGATAAACGCAGTTAGGGGTAAGGTTGACGTATTCGTCAGCGAGAGAGGTGATAGACCTATCTACTTCATCCTAGCGGTCGCTGCGTACGCAGGCGGGTACCTGACCTACAGGTTCTTACTGCTTGATCGACACTTGAGTTACTTCATCCTAACCTACGCGGTCGTGACTGGCGCGATGGCTGTCTTCACACTTAAGTGGAAAGCGAGCGTGCATGCATGCGGCATATCAGGCCCCACGACCTACATGGTGATTAACTTCGGCATGCCTTACGCAGCCCTCTACCTTCTGCTAGTGCCGATATACTTCGCTAGGCATTCTCTGAAGGCTCACTCACCCTTCGAGCTCGCTCTAGGGACCATAGTAGGGGTCATGTTCACGCTCCTCACAGCGCTGTTCGTTGCTGTAGCCCCGCAACTCCTTCCCTGATGAACTACGTGACTATCTACCTCTATCTACCTGACCTCAAGATATTAGCGAGTTTGAGGAACACCTCATCACTCCTAACGCTCTCCTTCAACTTCCTAATAGTGGTCTCAACGTCGTACTTAACTCTGAAGAACTCAACGCTTCCCTCATCCGTCAGGACTGCGTAGGAAGCTCTCCAGTCACCGTCTCTCGGCTGGCCCACGCTCCCCGGATTAATGACGACTTTCCCGAAGGACGTGGGTCTTAAGAACCTCCTATGGGTGTGGCCCACGAGAATTAATGAGGGGGCTTCCTCCCCCACGTACTCCTTAAATTCCTCCTCAGGTAACCACGGCTGAAGGTACTTGAATAGCCTGTCCTTAGGGGTCGCATGCACCGCTAAGGCGGTCTGGCTCCCTAAATCCATTCTTACGTGGTCAGGTAGTGATGCCAGCCACCTTAAGTCGGTGCGGCTCAGCTTCTTATCAGTGATCTCCTTCCGCGTGTAAACGCTCGCATCATGAAGCGATGGGCCTGCCCTGCAGTCAACACCCTTAACCACGGCGTGGTCGTGGTTGCCCTCAACTACCTTCCCACCTAACTCCTTAATAATGTCTATCACCGCGTCGGGGTCAGGACCGTAGTCCACGAGGTCGCCCAGCACGAGGACCTCGTCGTAGGTGGGTGCTGACTCGATAACGGCTTTCAGCGATTCCACATTCCCGTGTATGTCGGAGATCAGGAGGAGCCTCGTCATTCCCAATGCCGCTTTAGTTTGGTGTTGGGAGGTAAATTCGTTTCCCTCCCTAGACAGAAAAAGTAATTACTTAGCCTCAATTATTCACCGGTGTTCATGCTTTGGGGTTAGGTATTGATGGACTGAAAGTTCTCGTAACTGCCTCCACAAGAGGGATTGGGAGGGGGATCGCTGAGGCCCTCTTGGATGAGGGGTGTAATGTCTTCATCAACGGACTGCATGAGGAAACTGTTCGGAGGGCTGTTGAGGAGCTTCAGGCATCGTTCGGGGGGAGGGTGGCTGGTGCTAAGGCTGACCTGAGAGTCGGGGATGAAGTGGTGGATCTGGTCGGTAAAGCCGTTGAGTTTCTTGGGGGGCTGGACGCCCTTGTGTACGTGACCGGGCCTCCGAAGGCCGGGTATTTCCAGGAATTAAGCAGTGATGACTGGGAGGAGGGGATCAATCTCCTAGTGAGGAGCGCCATCATACTTGCGAGGGAGTCCCTGCCTTACTTGAAGAGATCGAGGAACCCCTCCATCGTGTTCCTAACCAGCGTAGCTGTTAAGGAGCCGATACCGAACATAGCCCTCTCAAACACCTTAAGGATAGCCGTCCACGGATTGATGAAGACTTTAGCTAGGGAGCTCGGCCCGGAGGGGATAAAGGTTAATGCTGTGATGCCCGGCTACATAATGACGGATAGGGTGAGGTACATAGCCGAGGATAGAGCACGTAGGGAAGGGGTGGATCCCGAGGAGGTTATTAAGGGATTCGCGGGTGAGGTACCTCTCCGCAGGGTCGGGCAGCCAAGGGAGGTGGGTTACGTGGTTGCTTTCCTGCTGAGCAGGTACGCCTCGTACGTGAACGGTGCCGCAATACCTGTGGACGGAGGTCTTCTTAAGTCGCAGTTCTGAATTTTCTGCGTATATCCCCGAACAATTTTTATTAGCTCCGAACCCCTACCTTAATGCGTCATCAAACACTTCTACGGATCAGCAGGTGGGAGGCCTACGTGCGTGGATGCGGTAAGAAGCGAAGGTAGGAGGGTGTTGAAAGGGGTATGGATGTTCACAGTGATACGTGGGGTAGGGATGCCTGGGTTCATGTACCTTTACCCCCTCTACATCTTAACCTTAGGTTACCATACAGCGGACTTAGGCCCTATAGCGACCTACGCAGCGTTGATTTCAGCGTTGCTTCTCCCACTGATAGGTTACTTGACCGACTCAGGGCACGCATCGGAAGTAGGGATCGTCGCAGGCTCCTCCACAGTTCTTTCCCTGCTGCTCCCAGCTTTGATCCCTACGTACCCCATCCTGATTCTTTCCTACGCCCTCTCATACCTCGGCATGATGTCATGGCAGGTTTCGAGGGGGTCCTTAACAGCTAAGATCGTCAGTTCCTCAACCCTAGGTAAGCACTTCGGGTTGCTTGCAGCTCTCTACAACGTCATGAATATAGTGACGCCTTTTGCCCTCGGCCTCCTCCTAACGTTCTTCACCTATAAGGAGCTCCTCATCTACCTAAGTATCTTCATGGTGGCCGGCACCTCAGGCTTCGCGGCGATAGTCCTACCTCCAGCAAGGAACGTGGAGGAAACGCACAGGGCTGAGGCCACATCCCAAGGTGTGAGGGATGAGTGGCTCGAGTGCCGCGGCGCCTCAGGCCTCAGGAAAGGCGTCTGCATATACAGGAAGGCCCTCCTCATAGATAAGAGGGTTATCCCGCTCGCCCTCTTCGGAATTCTCGACAGGTACGGATGGATGTTGTGGATGCCCATGATCAACGCGTACCTGAAGGAGTACCTAGGCTTCGAGGATATGGCTGTGAGTTGGTTCAACACCCTAAGAGGTGTGGGGATGCTAGTCTCCGCTCTACCAGCGGGCCACATAGCGGACGTTCTCGGCGCGGTTCAGGTACTGATACTTAATGAGTTCATAGGGGCGTCCAGCGTGGCGGCGCTACTAACGTCCTCCCCACCCATCATCTACTTGGCGGCGTTCGTCATGGGTTGGAGCATGGCTTTCTGGGTCACAGGGTACAACACAATAACAGCAACCATCTTAGGCCCAAGGAATATGGGGAGGGTTAGGTCGGGGGTTGATTCACTCAGGACCTACTTCTCAGTGCCCGCACCAATGATCGGTTCAGCCATCTTCCGAGGTATCGGCACTGCGGCACCGTTCGCGTTCGGCGCCGTACTCATGGTGTCCGCTGCCCTCCCGTTGATCGCCGGCATGCGGAGGGGCTGGGGACGCTTGACGTAGGGAGACCTTTATAAGGGCCTCAGCACCTCATTAATGCTGGCCGGGGGAGCGATGATCCTCGGGGAAACCACCCGGAGAGACACCGGCAGCCTTGCGTTCACGCTGCTGGCCCTCGAGGCCGTCTTCGGAGGGTTCTACGTCTCAGTCTCTAGGGGAGTCACGCCCATATTCCTTGTTTCGAACCTCGGGTTAGACCTCAAAGGACTCTTAGAGCTCAACTTCATCGCCGGCGGGCTGGCACTGATAGTTTCAGGGATTCTCTACCGGTTCCTCAAGAACGGCGGCAGGGAGGTTAAGGGAAGGCTCATAGCTTCCTTAGTGATTGAGAGGCTTCTCTGGCTCTCAATACCGTTCGCAGCCTACTCCACGCCTTTACTGGCCCTCACCTACGCAGGAGCTGTCGCGGCTACCGTTCCCACCGGAGTGTTCCTTTACTCGGCATTCCTGACCTACTTCCAGGGCCTCAGGTTCAAGCGGTTAATAGCCTACAGAACGATGGGTTCAAGCATATCATCTATTGCCGGGCAGTTGACGCTTATCACGATCCTAGCCCTAGGTGAGGGTATATGGAAATACATCCTACTCTATGTAACGGCTTTCTCCGTGGGTCTCGTCTCCGTCGGGTTAGCGGTCCTGACGCCTCTGAAGGGTGTCAGAATCACTCAAGCCAGATCCGTCGAGGAGGAGATAGATATTCAAGCGGTCAACACCTTCATCCTCATGCTGCTTATGATGACCGGGGTTAACCTCCTAACCCTTGCCTGGGTCCCCAGACTGATAAGGGATCTCCACACCCCGGACTACTTCCCCGCCCTGCTGACGGCGGCGCAGACCTTAACCGCGGTTACTGCGAGCCTCTTCTGG
>JAGHCP010000030.1 GCA_021160415.1 Desulfurococcales archaeon | reverse complement strand
GTTCAAATCCCGGCCGCGGCACCACTCACAGGCTTCATGAGGATACCCTCACCTGGAGATATTATGACCCTGAAAGCTCCTTCATAGTGGTTCGTCATCCTCATCTTCTTAATAATTAAGTACCGCCTCACCTCCTTCGCAACCTCGACGTTATCCATCCAGAGATGAATTACTCCGTCCGCTATGTGTTCAAGCCCATAGCCAAAAGTTCCCTTAGTCGTCATTGCGTACTGAGATACTAGGAAAGCTGTGACGTTCTCTCTGTGCGTAGCTATCTTTAGTTGGTAGGAGAATCTCCTCGCCATTGCGGGCTTGTCAGCCCAGAAAGCTGACATCGAGTCTATTATGAGGCGTACGTGTTTGCTTGGTGACTTCCTCCCGCCTTCTAGGAGTCCGAGAACGCGGTATGCTTCCCTTATAGTAGCTATTAAGACATCTATCTCGAGTGCGGCGTATTTTCTGCTTCTCTCAACTTCATCTATATCGGCACTTAATTGCTTAGCTGTTTTTAGGAGGCTGAAGATATCTATGACGACTATCTGGGGCTTTCTGAAAGGAGGTTTCCCTCCTAAATAATGCATTTCGTAGTCGTCGAAGTACATACGGAACTGTCTTGCCTGCCTGACGACGTCCCTGAACTCAGCTTCCGTTGTGACATAGATTACTGGATCACCTTCCTTTAGACCTGCCCATGCGTAGTGCATGCATAGAATTGATTTTCCTGTCCCGGGCTCACCAGTGACTGCAACCCATGAACCCTTCGGAACTCCTCCCTGCAGGGCGGCGTCTAATGCATCAACGCCTGTGCTGACTCTAGATACATCCTCAACGTAGTTCATTCCGATGCACTACCGATGTAATTCTTCTTACGGAGAAGTTTAATTGTTATAACCTTAATTAGGGGATTGAACTCAATCATTAAGGTGTTGCTTATTGTGGCGGTCAGGATAGATCCGTGGAGCTCTGAAAGCATTAAGGAGTACGGGAAGCTCTTCGAGTTCTTCGGGATTAAGCCGTTTAAGGACGTACTACCTCAGCTGAACCGTATAGCAAAGCCTTATAGACTTATGAGGAGGGGAATTATCTTCGGCCACAGGGACTTCGACAAAGCAGTGGAGGCGTTAATGAAGGGGAAGAAAGTCGCGATCCTCACAGGCCTCATGCCTTCTGGCAAGATGCACTTCGGCCACAAAATGCTTATCGATCAACTCGTATACTACCAGAAAGAACTTCACGCGGACGTCATAGTCGCGATAGCGGACGTCGAGGCCTACGCAGTCAGGAAGAAGTCGCGGAGCGAGCTCATCAAAACGGCGATCTACGAATACGTGGCTAACTACATAGCGCTGGGACTTGACCCGGAAAAAACTAAGATCTACTTCCAATCAAATTACGACGTTAACTACTACAGACTCATCCAGCTATTCTCAAGGAAGGTAACTATGGCTGAGCTCAGAGCTATTTACGGGGAAGACCTAGGGCCGGGGAAGATAGTCTCAGTGCTTACGCAGGCTGCCGACATCCTCCACCCCTACCTCCCTGAATTCGGGGGATATGACGTCGTCGTCGTTCCCGTAGGTGCTGATCAGGACCCACACCTAAGGCTTGCAAGGGACATAGCCGATAGGTTCTCCAACGAGTTACCTCTTAAGAGACCGGCCTCAACGTACCACAGATTCATGTCCGGACTCACAGGCACAGGGAAAATGAGTTCCTCCACGCCTGATTCCTTCATAGCGCTCACTGACCCACCAGATGTTGCGGTCAGGAAGCTCATGAACGCCTTCACAGGCGGTAGACCGACTGCTGCCGAGCAGAGGAGGTTGGGTGGGGAACCCGAGAAGTGCCCTGTGTACGAGCTCAACGCGTACCACCTGATAGAGGATGACTCAGAGCTTGCAGAGCTTTACAGGAGGTGTAAGTCAGGTGAGATCCTATGCGGGAAATGCAAGAAGGAAACAGCTGCAAGACTGAAGGAGTTCCTCATTAACCACCAGGAAAAACTGGAATCTGCTAAGGAGATAGTGAAAGACGTTGTTGAGCCCCCACCCTTCTAATAGGAAGGGTTTAAAGGACTCCAAAACTCTCTATATCCCGGAAGCCGGGGTGCCCGAGCGGCCTAAGGGGGTGGACTCGAGTCCATTTCCGGCTTCAAGAGGGAGATCCACTGCCCCCACGGGGCACGCGGGTTCAAATCCCGCCCCCGGCGCCAGATCAATCACCGCTTCTCCGCCTAAGCCCCGGTGATGAAGTTGCCCATGATTAGAGGGCTGAAAATCATCCGGGAATTCGATCCTTGGCGCTCTAAGCTCTGCACATGCCCACACAAGTTCACCCTAAACCCCTACACAGGATGCGCTCACGGCTGCCTATACTGCTACGCACGGTCATACATCAAGGACTTCACCAGAGTTAGGCTTAAGGATAAATTACTTCAGAGAGTTCTCTCCGACTTAAACCGCATCCCGAAAGGTGCGCTAATCTCCATGAGTGAATCGAGTGACCCGTACACACCTCCAGAGCACAGGATTGGAGTGACCCGTAAAGTCATACAGGCAATACTGAGTAAGGGGTTTAGACTTCTAATCGTCACCAAGTCAGACCTTGTGGTTAGGGATGAGGATCTTCTATCATCAGGAAATGCCGCAGTGTCCATTACGATTACCACAATAAATGATGAGTTGGCGAGGAGACTTGAGCCCGGAGCACCTCCACCATCGAGGAGAATAGATGCTGTGAAGAAACTAACGTCCGCAGGTGTCCCAGTAACCGTGAGGATCGACCCGATAATTCCTTTCCTTAACGACAGTTCAGAGGATCTAAGCGAGCTTGTGGAAGAGGTCGCGAACGCCGGGGCTTTACAGGTGACGACATCGACATATAAAGCCCGGTGGGATTCGCTGAGGAGATTATCTACGGCTTTCCCTGCCATCAAGGATAAGCTGTATGATGCCTACGTGGAGAGAGGCGTTAGGGTGGGTGGGTATTTCTACCTACCCCCTGAAGTACGGCTTCGCTACCTATTAATCGTGCTTCCTCACAATTAATAGGTAGCGAAGCCGTACTTCAGGGGGTAGGTAGAAATACCC
>JAGHCP010000055.1 GCA_021160415.1 Desulfurococcales archaeon | reverse complement strand
GTATTTATGCCTTAGACAAAGGGAGCGGGGAGTGGGTCCTCCTACGTGACGTCAAGCCACCCTTCATACCTCCGGAGAGGTACTCCGTCGTTTACTTCGACAACACTAAATGCCCGGCATGCAGGAAATACGACATTTACTGGTACCCCTTCGTGAAGGCGTGTGTGGAGGACGACGATCTGAGGAGGTTCGGTTTCTACATAGTGCTCTGTGAGTGGTTTAGCGGGAGGTGCGACTCTAGGGAGGCTTCCGAGACGTTCACGTACTTCGGGATACATGCCTCACCCACGACGATTTTCTTTGGGTGTGAGGGCGGGGAAGTGATCCACCATGAGAAGTATGAGGGCGTCCTCACGGAGGTCGAACTGACCCTCATAATTAAGGGTTTCCGTGAGAGGGTTGATAAGGCTAGGAAGGGTGAGAAGGTCGAGCCACCTCTTAAGCGGGAGGATAACTTAATAGATCTCCTTCGTAAGCTTCTAGGGGGTGCTTAATTTAATTGCTTGATGTGAGGAAAATCAGGGAGGATTTCCCGATTCTCGACAGGGAGGTTAACGGGCATAAGTTAATTTACTTCGACAACGCTGCGACGACGCAGCGCCCTAGGCAGGTGGTTGAGGCTATCGCTGAGTTCTACCTCAAGCACAACGCCAACGTGCATAGAGGATTCCACACCCTCTCGCAGGAGGCGAGCCAGCTGTTCGAGGAGGCGCATGAGGTCATAGCTAGGTTCATAAATGCTTACAGTTGGGAGGAGGTCATTCAGGTAGCTAACACTACGGAAGCGATAAACATAGTTGCTCAGACGTGGGGGATGAAGAACCTCAGCGAAGGGGACGAGATCCTCCTAACAGTTATGGATCACCACAGCAACATGTTGCCTTGGAGGGTCGTGGCTAAGAGAGTCGATGCAAGGGTTAAGTACCTTGACATAACGGACGATGGGTTGCTAAAGTATGAGGACCTCAGCGACTTGATCACTGAGAGAACTAAGGTCGTTGCGTTCCCGATGATGAGTAACGTCTTAGGGACTATGAACGACGTGAAGAGAATAGTTAAGGAGGCCCACTCCGTGGGGGCGGTGGTAGTTGCTGACGGCGCTCAGTGGGTTCCCCACGCGCCAACGGATGTAAGGGACCTAGGTGTTGATTTCCTGGCGTTCAGCGGGCATAAGATGCTCGGACCTACCGGGGTCGGGATACTTTGGGGACGTAGGGATATCCTGGAGTCCCTGGAGCCCTTCAAATGCGGAGGTGACACCATAAAGGACGTAACGCTCGACAGCGTCGTGTGGCATGACCTCCCCTGGAGGTTCGAGGCAGGCACACCAAACATTGCTGGGATGGTGGGCCTAGCGGAGGCGGTGAGGTACATCCAAAGGTTAGGGCTTGAGAACGTGCTTCAGCATGAGAAAGAGCTTCTGATCTACACCTTGAGGAGGTTCGAAGAGGAGTTAGGTGATGAGGTAACCATCTACGGCCCTAAAGACCCCGCTGTTAGGGGAGGGATAGTGTCCTTCAACGTTGACGGGCTTCATCACCACACGGTCGGTAAGGCCCTCGACCTCTTCGGTATAGCGGTGAGGACAGGAGGTCACTGTGCACACCCTCTACACTACAGGCTGGGTGTTAAAGGCACTGTGAGAGCGAGTTACTACGTCTACAACACCGTTGAGGAGGTGGATAAGCTCGTCGAAGCCCTCAAGACGGTGATCAGCGTTAAAGAGAGGTTAGCGAAGGAGCCTGTGGAGGAGGTCTGCACGGGGGGTTAACCGGAGGTCAGTCGGGGAGGACCTCAAACGATCCGTCCTTGAAGACCACGACCTTTATCGGCCTAACTACTTTAGTTCCCTCCACACAAGCCCTTGCCTTAAACCTTATTTCGTCGTAGATGAGGGTGAAGTTGGCCTTAAGCTTAACCCCAGCCTTATTGGCTGCTTCAACAACCATTGAAGGAATGTTTATGAGGTGTGTGTCTGCAGGTATGTGCACTTCCGTCGCAGCCATTAAGTTCTTAATTATCTTTATGGTATACTCGGCTAGCTTATATTTCCTCCACGCCCTCTTCTCTATTATCGATACGTTCTCCCTCGTTGTTCCTAATATCTTAGCTATTTCTTCCTGCGTTTTCCCCTCGAGCCTCAGCTTAAGTACCTCGTACTGCCTCTCCGTTAGAAGGCCGTACTTCTTCCCCACACCTAATCACCTTTTTCTTAAGCTTCAATTACCTTTATCGTGAAACCTATTATTAACGTTTAAACAAGAAGCATTAGGGGTTTGCGGGTGCCGCTGACGGTCAGCGACGGTGAGGAGCTGAGGATAGGGGAAGCCTCCGTGAAGGTTGAAGGTAGGTTACTCATGTTGAGGGATCTCTACACAAAGAAGGAGTTCAGGCTGCAGGGCAATGTGGAGGTAAGGGTTGAGCCTAACGTCCCGGTCCACGTCCCTAAGCAGTTGACGAGCTGCGTCCTCCTGAAGCTGAACCCGCCCTCACTTCTTCAGGGCGTTAAGGAATTGAGGCTTACCGCACCCTACGAGCTACGGGTGGTTGCGGGATCTGAGGTTGTGGGTTACCTCTCCCCTTTCGCCGTCAAGTACACAGTCATAGGCACGCCCTCCGAAGGAGTTATATGCAGGTTCCACCCATCGGAGGTTATCGACGGCCTCCCATTAGGTGTTGAGGCGTTCATCGATTTAGGCGTGTCTGAGGAAGGTCCCTCCCTAATCGAGGGAGTGGTGCTGGAGGACGTGGTCACCGTACCCATGAAGTACGAGGTTGGGGAGGGGAGATTCTTCGTCGCTTACGGCCCCGTCAAAACTACGAGGACGGGGAAGTTCTTACTAGTCCCCGCAAGGACAGCGCTGAGCAGTTTAGGGGTTGTGCTTAAGTCGGCGGCTAACCTGAATTTCTTGAGGGGGCCTTAAGGATGAGCGACTTGCTGAACACCACGACGACGGTCGGGGAGGTTAGGAGAGCGTTAGAGGCCGTCCTGCCGTACCTGTGGGTCGCCTTAGGCATCGCTTTGACAGTGCTTATCGCTGCGTTGGTGAGGCTGTGGTTAAGGAGGGGCGTGAAGCCCAAGATACCTAGGGATG
>JAGHCP010000153.1 GCA_021160415.1 Desulfurococcales archaeon | reverse complement strand
GGATAATTTCCCACCCCATTACCAGGCCTAAGCCGGCGGAAAGTATGATGGCTGAAAGTTCGAAGACACCATGAGGGAGTAGGAGAACAGCATTCCCCGCGGTGTTGCCGTAGGTTAAGAAGGCGCCCACGACGTAGCCGTTGAAACCCAATATACTTAGAGGCACCACCATAGAGAAGCCCAGCACGTAATTAAGGAGGGCCACTTTCAGGTTATTGTAGAATATCGTTATGTAGAGGGCTGAGAACACTTGCAGGCCCTTACCTTGAGAAAGCATTTCCTTGACTGACTCATTAAGTGGGGAGAAGTTCTTAATTATTGAGAACACGAACGCCTCCTTCATTTGAGGAGGTGTTAACGCACCGAAGCACGCTGAAACAATGAACACGGCCAATGAAATCGTTAATGCAGCCTTCAGCCTCATTAACACACCTCAGCCAACATATGTTAACCGTCGATTCGTATTAAACCTAAATCGCTCCGTAACCCTAGATTATTAGGTAGGGGCTGCTGAAGTGAGTAATTATGAAGATGCCTTGAGGAAGTGGGGGAGGTACTTAGGTAAATATACACTTAAGTGGTTCTTCAGTAGGTACGAGGACTTCACCCCAGCGCAGAAGATGGCTATTCCATACATAAAGGAAGGAAGGAACGTGCTTATATCTTCCCCAACAGGCACCGGCAAGACGCTTGCTGCATTCCTAGCAATAATTGATGACTTAGTAGCACTCGCGTTGAAGGGTGAATTAGAGGATAAGGTGTACGCGGTATACGTTTCACCCTTAAGAGCTCTTGACAATGATATGAGGAGAAACCTCAACCCCCCACTAGAAGGGATTTACAAACTCTTAGGGGGAGAGGGCAGAGAGCTCCCTGAGATCCGCGTAGCCGTGAGGACAGGGGACACGACACCATCTGAAAGATCAAGAATGCTTAGAAAACCGCCCCACATCCTAATCACGACGCCTGAGTCGCTTGCTTTAGCTATAACCGCACCTAAGTTCCGGTTAAGGCTTTCAGGGGTTAGGTGGGTCCTCGTCGATGAGATCCACGAGCTTGCGTCGAGTAAGAGGGGTGCTCATCTAGCATTAACTCTTGAGAGGCTTCAGGAGATCGTTGAAGGGGGCTACCAGAGGATAGGGTTAAGCGCCACCATATATCCTCTAGAGAAAGTTGCTGAGTTCCTTGTGGGGTTCAGCGATGACGGAACGCCTAGGGATTATGTCCTTGTTGATGCGAGGTTCGTGAAGCCCATGAAGATAAAGGTTCTAAGCCCCGAGGTAGATATAGTTACCGCAACTGCTGGAGAGATAAATGAAGCCATCTACAAGCTTCTGAAGAAAGTGATTAAGAAGCATAGAACGACGCTTGTCTTCACCAACACCAGAAGCGCCACCGAGAGAGTAGTGTATAAGTTGAAGAAAGTCCTTAAAGGGGAAGGCATAGCCGACGTTGACGAAATAGAGGCCCACCACAGCTCACTGAGCAGGGAAGTTAGGCTGGAGGTAGAAGAGAAGCTGAAGAAAGGAGAGCTGAAAGTAGTTGTTTGTGTAGCTCCAGATACTGAGGTCCTCACTAAGAAGGGGCCTGTATCAATCACGCAGTTGTCCGGGAATGAGGAAATACTCACTTACATCGGTGGGGATGTCCGCTTCTCAAAGCATGGAGGTATTTACGAAACAAGGTACTACGGCGAAGGAATTAAGGTAGTCACGGATTCCGGAAGGTCCATAACGGTGACAAAAAGTCATCGTTTCTTAAGAAGTGTTGAAGGTAAGGAGGAATGGGTTGAAGCACATCACCTCAGGGTCGGAGACGCTCTAGTGGTCGTTGATGAGGGGGAGGAGGGACACTACAGGGTACATACTGAGGAAATCACTGAGCTCAGATCTGTCTATCTGGAGAAGGCATACGGCGTTCTCGACGTGGAAGGAGGGACTTTCATAAGTAACGGCTTCGTCTCGAAGAACAGCTCATCATCCCTCGAGCTAGGGATAGACATAGGCTACATAGATGCTGTCGTCCTGTTAAGCAGTCCTAAGAGCGTAACAAGACTCATTCAGAGAGTGGGAAGGTCAGGGCACAGCGTAAAGGACGTGAGCAAGGGGTACGTGATCGCTGTGGACAGAGATGACTTGGTGGAGGACGCTGTGCTCGCGAAGTTAGCGATGGAGAGGAAGCTTGACAGAATTCGCATACCTAGGAAGCCCATGGACATACTTGCCCAGCACTTGGTGGGGATGTCATTAGAGAGGAAGTGGAGGATTATAGATGCGTACAGAGTTGTGAAGAGGGCGTACAACTACAGAGACTTAACGTTTGACGAGTTTATGAATGTGCTTAGGTATTTAGCTGGCAGGTTCGCGGTGGGCGTGCGTAACCTACCTGTGTACTCTAAGCTGTGGATGGATGAGGTTGAAGGTGTCTTCGGCAGGAAGCGTTCTGCTAGAGTCATCTACTACCTGAATTCCGGGGCTATCCCCGATGAAGCTAAGGTTAGGGTTTTCCTCGATGGAAAGAGGTACGTAGGGGACTTAGAGGAGGGATTCGTGGAGTACCTTGAACCGGGAGACGTATTCGTTTTGGGTGGCAGAACATACCGCTTCGTTAAGTCCAAAGGTCTTAAGATTATCGTGAAATCTGCGGAGGGTTCACGGCCAACAGTCCCTAGCTGGTACTCGGAGGTGCTTCCTCTCACCTACGACTCTGCCGTGGAAGTAGGGAGGTTCAGGCGTAAAGTCGCACAACTACTGAAGGAGAAGGGTTTCGAAGGTGCGGTCAGGTCTGTTAAAAGAGAGCTTAAGGTGAGTATCGGTGTCGCGAGGAATATCGTTAGGTACGTGTGGGAGCAGATGAGGTACACAGGAGAGTGTGTCCCCGGAGATGAAGAGGTCCTGGTAGAGGTGTGGGAGGACAGAAGCGCCGGGGAGCTTGACTTAATTTTCCATTATTTGTTTGGGAGAAGGGTTAATTCCGCCTTGTCACGCGCATACGCGGCCGTGCTGAGTGATGAGGTCACATCAACTGTTAGGGTAACAGTAACAGATAATGGCTTCATGCTCACCCTCCCTTCATGGATCGCCCTGTCGGATCAGCAGATAATGAAGGTGATAGAGGCAGTCAACGAAACTAATCTGAGATCCATTCTAGCTAAATCGCTGAGGAGAAGCGAAATAATTAAGAGAAGGTTCAGACATGTTGCTGAGAGATCCTTCGCCATCCTAAGGAACTACAAAGGAAGGGAAACAAGCATCAATAGAAGACAGCTTAACTCGGAAGTACTTTTCCGTGCGGCCGAATCAATAAAGGATTTCCCCCTGATTAAGGAGGTCTATAGGGAAGTAATGGAGGATTTCATGGATGTTGGAAATGCGGAGGAGGTCTTAAGGAAAATAAGGGAGGGAAGAATTAAAGTGACGCTTGTAAGATCATACGGAGTCCCTTCGCCCTTCGCTCACTCAATAGTTGTGCATGGTTATAGCGATATCGTCCTCATGGAGGATAGAAGGAAGTTCCTCATAAAGCTGTATCGTCAGGTTATGGAGAAAATTGGTGGGGGAGATAAACCTGATGCTTAAAGGAGTGGTGATCGGCGGAACAACTATTGATTTGATTAATGGAAGTTGGAGGGTGGGGGGATCAGCTTACTACGCGACGAAGGCCTTGGAGATATTCGGGCTTCCGCTGATGATCATAACTAATTCCCTCATACTTAAGCCCTACATTAGATCAGCAGGAAACATTATCGCAAGAGAAGGGACACCGATCATTTACAGGCTGGAAAATGTTAGAGGATCCAGAAGGTTAACCCTCCTAAGAACATCTAAGGTGATGATCCCAAACAATCTGGAGAACCTGCTTGAGGGTACAGAGTACTTCGTCATTATCTCACCTGTTGCTGACGAGGTAGACATTAACACATTATTTAGTCTCCGACGGGTCTTTCAAGGCGCTAGGGCTATAGGAGTGGATCTTCAAGGTTTCACGCGTATCAGAAACGATGAAGGTCTGGTTATGAATGACCCTAATAAAGCTGTTCCGGTTATTCGGGCGTTAGATAGTGTGGATACTCCAACCATATTTAAAGCGGAGCGGGGAGAAGTTCAAGGCACAGATCTCTCTCAAATCCTTAACGGGTCTGGCAATAAGTACCTAGTTGTAACTAATCGCTCCGAAACCATTGACGTTATCGCGCATGGCAAGCTATGCAGGATAGATCCTTTACCGGGTATATATGGTGACGAAACGGGCGCTGGGGATGTTTTTCTCTCCGTTTCCACTTACGCATTAAGCCGAGGAATGGAAATACGTTCCTCAATTGCGGAAGGCATTATTGCAGGAGGCCTTAAAGTTCTAAGAGTTCACCCCCCATGGTTCACGCAAAATGAAATATACGTACTTGAGGGTAAAGTTAAGGAGTCATGGAGGTGTCGGTGCTGAGTGACGTTGAGGTTTCGGTAGTCATACCTACCTACAATGAAAAGGAGAACCTCCCTGAACTAGTTTCGAGAATTCATGAAGCACTGCACTCAATACGCATACCTTATGAAGTCATCGTAGTTGACGACGCTTCGCCTGATGGCACAGCAGCCGAGGCGTTTAGGCTTTCTCAAATGTATCCGGTAAAGGTAATTGTCCGGGAAGATAAGTTAGGACTATCATCAGCGGTTCTTGAGGGTGTTAGGTTTGCGGAAGGTGAATACGTAGTTGTTATGGACGCAGATCTCCAACACCCGCCTGAAGTAATACCTAGATTGCTTAAACGCGCGTTAAGAGACTCCTGTGATATAGTCGTAGCTTCGCGATATGTTGAGGGAGGCTCTGTAGGGGAGTGGAACCTCTTAAGGAAAGCCATATCTAAAGGAGCTACTTACGTAGCTAGGGTTCTCCTACCCCAGTCCAGGAAAGTTAAGGACCCCATGTCGGGCTTCTTCCTATTTAGGAAGAAAGTTTTGGAGGGGGCACAGCTGAACCCTAAGGGATTCAAGATACTGTTAGAGATTCTTGTGAGGGGTAGGTACAGTAGGGTGTGTGAAGAGCCCTTTAAATTCGGTGTCAGGGCTCACGGAGAGTCCAAGTTAGGTGGGAGGGAAATATTCAATTACTTAGCTCACGTTATTCAATTAGCTCCTCACTATATTAGATTCGCGGCAGTAGGGTTCGTCGGAAGTGTAGTTAATCTAGCAGTTCTTTATCTACTTAAGTATTTGCTAGGGCTAGCACATGCCATTTCAACAGCCTTAGCAATTGAAACCTCTGTGCTAAGCAATTTCACGATGAATGATATGTGGACCTTCCGGTTCGAGAGAAGGGGGGATTGGAGGCATAGATTGATTAAATTCCACGGCTCAAGCGCGGCCGGAATCCTAACACAGTACGCCGTCTCAAACATCCTTTACTACAGCTGGTTAGTTAGGGATTCCCTAACAGCACAGCTACTAGGGATT
>JAGHCP010000155.1 GCA_021160415.1 Desulfurococcales archaeon | reverse complement strand
AGTCAGGTGCGTGCAGGAACGCCGCGTGCAGGACGTGGCTCTCTATCCACTCACCGAGGTAGGCGATCCTCCTCAACTTCTGGATAGGTTCAGGCACTTCAATGCCGAGTATCTTCTCCATCGCTCTCGAGGAGCTCATAACGTATGCTAGAGGGCATATCCCGCAGATCCTAGCCGTTATGTCGGGGGCGTCGGTGTAAGACCTCCCTTTAAGAATGACTTCGAAGAACCTCGGAGGCTCGAATATGCTGACCTCCACATACTCTACCTCATCCCCTCTGAACTTAACGTATATCCCCCCCTCACCCTCGACTCGGGCAAGCTGGGAAACCCTTATCTCCAAGTCCTTACTCCCCGCCATCACCACTCACCACCTTACGGAAAGGTTTGGACCAAGCGGTGAAAGTCATAAATTTGAGCTTCACTTCCTCATCACTCATACCTAACCTCTCCTTGAAGAGCCTCGCAAGTCTCTCCGGCTGCGGGTCGAGAGATGGACCGAAGCAGCTGTAGCAACCCCTCCTGAAGGACGGGCACAGAGCTCCGCACCCCTCCTGAGTCACGGGGCCGAGGCAGGGCTGCCCCTTAGCCACGATGACGCATACGTTACCTTTCCGCTTGCACTCCATGCACAGGGACTCCCTCCTCATGTAGGGCCTCTTACCGACGAGTAGTTGCTTCATGAGGCTGAGGAGTCTTTCCTTGCTGACGGGGCATCCCCTGAGCTCATAGTCGACCTTCACGTAGGCTGACACTGGCTCAGCGTTCTTAAGGGCCTCGATCCACTCAGGGTGTGGGTAGACGGACGCCTTGAACTCCTCAAGATCTCCCCAGTTCCTCAACGCCTGAATACCTCCAGCAGTGGCGCAGGCCCCCATAGCTACGAGGATCCTGCAGTCCCGTCTGGCCTGCTTAACCACCTCTACGTCATGTTCGGTGCTGACGGCACCCTCAACGAACCCTATGTCGTAAGGCCCCGGCTTAACCTCCTTACTTGCCTCCAGGAAGTACGAGAATTCAACCTTATCGAGGATGCTCAGCAACTCCTCCTCCATGTTGAGGAACTGGAGCTGACACCCACTACAGGATGTCAGCTTATACACTGCGACCTTAACCTTACTGCCCCTCATATCTGATCCACCCAGAAGTACTTCTTAATCATCCAGTAGGGGAAGACAGGTCCGTGCTTACATACGAAGTAAGGCCCCACCTGGCAATGGCCGCAGAGACCCACCCCGCACTTCATCCTCCTCTCCAACGATAGGTATATCTGGTTGTCCTTGAAGCCCATATTCTTAAGCTCCTTAACTGTGAACCTCATCATTATTTCAGGCCCGCAGACAAGCGCCACAGTTCTTTCAGGATCTATTGACGCTCTGCTGAAGAGTGTGGTGACGACGCCGACACATCCGTCCCACGCGGCGTCGGGCTTATCGACAGTGACCAGGAACTCCGTGTTCGGTATTGACTCGTATCTCGGGAACTCGTACTTGTATAGGAGGAGCTTCGGGCTCCTAGCGCCGTACATCAGCGTGAACTTCCCGTACGTGCTCCTGTTCTTCTCCACCTCCCTAATAACGGGGCGGAGAGGAGCCAAACCTAAGCCGCCAGCAACTATCAGTACGTCCTTCCCCTCAAGCCTATCGATAGGCCAGCCCTTCCCGTAAGGTCCTCTCAGACCTAGGTAATCGCCCTCCCCTAAACCAACTATGGCGTTAGTTACTGAACCCGCTGCCCTTATCGTGTGAGCTATTAGACCGTCGGACGTCACGTCACTCACGGATATGGGTACCTCCCCAACGCCGTGCATGTACACCTCGTTGAACTGCCCCGGCAACGGCTCCGTGAAGTCCCCCTCAACCCTCAGGTAAAACGTCCTGACGCCTGGAACCTCATCAACCACTTCCTCGATCCTTGCCCTAACAGGTATTAACTTCTTGTATCTGCCCTCCATCACTTCCTCACCTCCTTAATGACTTCAGAAACCACCTCCCTCAGGTCGATCCCTGCGGGGCACCAAGTTATGCATCTCCCACACCCTACACAGCCCATAGTGCCGAACTGCCTGACCCAGTAGGAGAACTTATGAAGCACCCAATGCCTGTACCTAGCCCACAAATCCTTCCTTATGTTGACCCCTCCAGCTATTTCTGCGTAGGTGTAGCTGTGGCACCCGTCCCATACGCGGACACGCCTGCTCGAACCGTCGAGCTCAGGCTCGTCAATGACGTCGAAGCAGAAGCATGTTGGGCAAACCATGTTGCAGTTAGCACATCCTAGGCACTTCTCCGCGACCTTCTTCCAGACTTCAGGGTCGAGGGCCTCGTCGAGGAGGTCAGGGAGGTCCTCAGTCTCGAAGGGAGCCACTGCCTTCTCCCTAGCCTTCCTCATGAGCTCCCTGTACCTCACACCGACTTCGGTGGGGGCGGGCTCAAGTGATAGCTCGGAGAGCAGGTCCACACCGACGTCGCTTCCAGGCCGGAAGACAACAGTTTCGCCGTCGTCAAGCACCGTGTAAGCGATGTCAAACCCCTCCTTAGCTTCGGGACCAGTTCCCATCGTGCCGCAGAAGCACGTGTTGCCTGGACTAACGCAGTTCTCAACGATGAAAATCGAGTTCCTCCTAGCCATCAAGTAGTAGGGGGTCCCCTCCAGCT
>JAGHCP010000145.1 GCA_021160415.1 Desulfurococcales archaeon | reverse complement strand
TCCACCTGCATGATGAGGACATACTCATCTGGCCCTATAACTAAGGATTTCACGTCATTCACGTCGATAACGTAGGGTAGGGACAGCGCCACCTTTATCGCCCTGCCCACCACGTTCTTAGGGGCCGACGTACCTATGAGGACGTTGAAATACTTCCAGCCGAGGCTAGCTGAGGACACTAGTAAAATCCCTGAAATCGTGAGGGCGCCGTAAGCGTCGGCTAATGGGTTGGAAGTCGTGAGCGCTATCAGCGCCGCAACATCCCCCACGCTGTCCGCCAGGTTCTCTATCACCGTCCCCTTAACGGATGGGTCGGAGCTGAAGTGCCTGTACTCTTTCAGAGCCCACCCGAGGACGCCGAGGTCTAGGGCCGCCGCCACACTCATGCCCATTATCGACTGGTCTGACGGCCTTACAGCTGACATCGTCCTGAGCTGGTCAATGCCTTGAGCGAGAGACACGCTGAAGAGGAACCCCCCGACAATAGCGGTCGAGATAAGCCCTAAGACATACACCGTCCTTCCGTAGCCGAATGGGTGCTTAAGGGTTGGCTTCCTGAACATCATGGCAGCGCCAACCGCTAATAACCCCGAACCTATGAAGTCGCCGAGGGAGTGCAGGAACTCCGCATCAACGGCTGACGAGGTTGAGGTGGTTAGGGATAAGGCCTTAAGCGCCAGGCCTAAGGCATTCATCAGGAAGGAGAAGTAGACCACTCTCATCCTGTCTCAGGATTGTGTGGGGGCTTGGATTAATAAGAAATCATGGATTGAGGGAAGAGGGAAAAACTCGATATCGTTAGTTCCAAAACCCTCAGCACTTAAGCACTGCCTAAGGCAGTGATGACTTCGTCGTACTTTATGTAAGCTATTAGGAGGAATATCCCTGGGAGGACCCCTCCGAGGATCAGGCTGATAACACCCCAAACCAAGGTCTTCTCCTTAGCCTCCCTGAACCTCCTCTGCGAAACGAGGATCTCGATGCTGTCCACCTCTTTCCAGAGGATGAAATCTATCACACCAAAAACCACCAATATGAATGGCCCTATGAGAGTCACTAGGGCTGCCAGTCCTCTCCAGATAGCTACGGAGAGAACCCAGAGCCCCGACACAACTCCCCACAGAAACAGGAGGACGGCGAAAACTATGGCGAGTATCTTCGAGATCTTAAGCATCGTCCTGATGGTTTCAAGGGCAGGTGGTTCAGAGGTTAACGCGTTATTCGCAGGTACGCTCAGTTAACTTCACCTTAATTGTAAACATCTCCGATTAACTAATAAGGTTTACCTAGGGAAGCGTTGCTTCAGCTCCTTGAAGCTCATGAAGGGGGCGTTCAGAGGCTCCCTCTTATGTTTGCTGCGCTCATGGAGCTCGATAACCCTGTCCACAACGGCCATCGGCACCCCGCTAACCTTCGGAACATCCTCAGGCCGCATCCCCTCATCGAACACGTAGTAAAGCACCTGGTCTATGAGGTCGTAAGTTATGCCCAGCTCGCCCTCCGCTGTGTGGCCCGGCCAAAGGTCAGGGGTGGGTGGCCTGGAAGTGACCTCTATGGGTAGCCCTAGGTACTTACCGAACTCCCTAACCTGCGACTTGTAGAGACCTATTATCGGGTACGCGTCAGCCGACCCGTCACCCCACTTCGTGAAGTACCCTATGAGCCACTCCGAGCGGTCGCTCGTGCCGAGGACCAGCCTGCGTTCGTTATTCGCTATGGCGTAAAGCATGGTCATCCTTGTCCTCACCTTAACGTTACCTCTAACCACCTTGTCGCTGCCTCCATATGTGAGCCCTACAAGTCTGAGGAGCTCCTTAACTGCGGGCGTTATGTTGATCGTGTGCAGTTCCAGGCCGAGGTTATCGGCGACCTTATTAGCTATGAGCGCAGACTGAGGATCTGACTCCATGTCCGGGAGGTATAGGACCTTAACTCTCTCTGGGCCTAAAGCCTTCACGGCGAGGGCCGCCGTCACAGCCGAGTCCCCACCGCCGGACAGACCTATCACGACGCCCTCCACACCTGCAGCCCTGACCACGTCCTTAATGAACTTCGTTATTACTTCCTCAGCCTTCCCGTAGTCCACCCTTAGGTTCGGTGGGAGCATTCTCAGACCTATCATTCAGTATTGCTGGGAATTATAATTCCTTACTATTACGGACATGCCTCAATGCGTGAAGGGCGAAACCATTATGTCTCCGCACCGCATTAATTGATGGGTCTAGGATGAAGGAAGTCACCGCCTCAGCTCCCGGGAAGGTCACCCTTTTCGGAGAGCATGCCGTGGTTTACGGGTACCCCGCGATAGTGACCTCAATAGGTAAGAGGGTCTATGTCACCGCCAAGGTTAGGGAGGACTCCGCCGTCAGAATAGTCGCTAAGGATCTGAGAACCCCCGGACTCATAGTTACGTACAGGGAAGGATCCGTCGAGGTCAGCACTGACCACGGGAGGAGCTTGCTTGCCGTGGCTTACCTCAACAAAGCTATAGAGCTAACATCCAGGAAGATAGGGAAGTTCAGGGGGGTGGACCTGATTGTCGAGTCGGAGATGCCCGTAGGGGCTGGTCTAGGTACCAGCGCGGCGGTCTCCGTCGCAACGGTCGCTGCGTACTCGAAGCTCCTGGGAACCGAGTTAAGCAGGGATGAAATAGCTGATTTAGCCTGGAGCGTTGAACGCGAGGTTCAGGGCCTTGCGTCCCCGATGGACACCTCGATCTCAACC
>JAGHCP010000024.1 GCA_021160415.1 Desulfurococcales archaeon | reverse complement strand
GTGCATAGGGTGTTAGAGCTAAGGAGTTTTTGCATTCCTTAATTACGCAGAGCTTCTCTCCGCAGGAATATCTCCACTTACCCCTCAGCCTTAACTGGTAAGACGATATTTCTATCCCTAAGGGATTGACCACCCTCACTTGGTTGCCGTTTTTACAGATTAGGTAAGTCAAACTTCCGGCCTTAAGTGAGATGCATGAAGGTGACACAGGTCCCCGCACCTCCCGTGGGGGATGTTTCTCGAGGTCGGGGGTGAGTGGATAAGCAAGTGATGAGTTAGTGGAAGGTACCAGTAAGTACGGGTTGAGCTTCTCATCGGTGACTAACCTTATATGTTTGGGATTCACTAACGGGTTGCTGATCACTAACTCGTTAATTTCGGTGGAGGAGATTATTTGTGGGATCATCTCAACGCACCCAGGAGTATTTCGAAGCCGGTGATTCCGGGCAGTAAGGTGTTGAGAGGGTCGTCGAACAAGACATACGATGAGAATAAGGAATAACCTAAGGAAGCCACCACTATGTAGTTGTCAATAATTGGCGGTATTGCAGCGGCTAGGTTCTTCATGGAGGCCATAAGAAAGGGCAGGGCTAGAGCTATACCTGCAGTGACTAAGGAAGTAGCAGCGGAGTCTTTTAAGTCATGTATTGAGGCAGAAACCAGTTCGGTCATTCTTAGAAGGCCTTCCCTGCTTAAGGAACCATATTTCAGCCCGTTAAGTATCATTCTAAGGGATAACTTCGAAATCCACCCTTTCAGAGTAATTACGTGTTTTAGGGGTGTCGTCGTCGACAGTGCTTTACCTATCCTTGACCACGTCCTGCACCCTGATGAGGAGATAACGTCTTTGATGATGCCTACACTACATCCACCCGCTAACGGTACCTCATAGAGCTTGCTGAGTATCCTGTTAAGCCAAGTGATTTCTGAGAACCCCATAATCCACTGAAGTGTGGAGTAAACTCCTACTGCAAAGAAAATAGCTGATGTAGCGAGTAAGTAAAGGGGCGCGATTGTCTGTGATTCGTAGAAGCCATAGCAGGAAAGTCCGGCGGCACCCATGATTACTGGAATGCGCCATTTACCATTAACCTGTATTTTCATGTGAGGAGGTAATTTCGGGAGCGTGACGAACGCTACTGGGAGAACCAAAAGAAGGCTTCCCAGCACCTTTATGGTGTACTGAGAACCCACTAACGGTGTTAGAGCGACAAGCAACGGTGGTGTGTACCCGAGGACCACGGCAATAATCACTGCGTAAGTTAGTCGGCCGCTCATCACCTCCTTAGCTTTTCTTCTAATGTTCTCGAAAAGCTCCCGACCGCGGAGCTGGAGCCACTCCTTCACAGTTCCCATGTTAGCAGAAAATAAGTAATCGTTTAAGATGCTTCTGACCTCCTCAGACTTAACCCATTTCCCGTATATCCTCACAGTTTCGTGTACTGTGTAAAACTTCCTTAGAAGGGAGAAGATTTTGCCGTCCTTTGCGAGGGTAGGGAATATGTCCCCCCACTCTAAGCAGCTCGACAAATCATCAATCAGGTTGGGTGAGGCTTCAGCGATAACCGACTCCGACACTATGAAATACCTTAGTTCCTCAGCGACTTTCTTCCCTCTATGTATGGCAGCTAATTTAAGGACTAGAACCCCGGCTGGAAGTGAAAAACCTAGGGAGGTTAGAATGGCTAGGATTGCTGCATTAACTCCAGCCTCCAGCAGTTTTTGCTGAATCGCGGAGAGCAACATGACATTGACTGCCAAGCCCAGCCCCGCAACCCTAAGGACATTCACCCCTAGATTGTCCGAAAGCGTGAACCCTGCCTCGACGAGGGACTTGGTTACGGAGGAGGTTACGGAGGAAATCACGGCAGGTAGATTAAATCTCATAACTATTCACCTGTGGGTTATGCCCATAACTGCGTGGGGGATCCTCACGGTTTTCTCGATCCCGTATCTTGGGTAGAGGCTCCTAAGCTTCAGTACTTCACCCATTAACTCGGGTTTTACAATCTCGACCACCTCTCGTCTGAAACCCTCACCGCTCTCAACGAAGCTCAGCACGGCGATTATGTCGAACATAGTTATCTGGGAGGGCGTTAAGCCTATCGGGTGGGACGTAAGCCTAGCAACAGCCTCTGAGGCGCTCCCTGCGTGGAACGTGGTTAACCCGCCTAGCCCCATATTCATTGCCTGCGCAAGAACCTTCGCTTCTGCCCCCCTTGTTTCCCCAATCACAATGAACTTACTTACGGATGACCTCAACGCTGCTTTTGTGAGAATCATTTGGTTAATGCTTTCTGATAGAGGTGGCGGTGGAACGACATACCTAACCCATGAGCTCCCTGGGAGGAGATCTATTTCAGGAGTATCTTCAATTATAGCGACCTTCCAGGAAGGAGGGATTAATGAGTAGAGAATCGCTCTAAGCAATGTGGTCTTACCGGAGCCCGGTGGACCGACAATTAGTATAGATCCCCGTTTCTCAATTACCTCCTTTATAAGATCTACAACTTCATCATTTAGCATGCCTTCCTTGCTGAGTTCCTTCAAAGTAACCGCTCTGAATGACTTCTTCTTCCTCACCACTAACTCCCCAGACCCCCCGGCTATCTCAGGCATGACCAAGTGAACCCTGTGCCCACCGTCTTCGTCCGGCAGGTTGCCGTCGACGATGGGGTTAAGTTTAGAAACAGGTTGCCCGGCCTTCTCCGCCAGTAGCATAAGGTGCTGTAGGAATTCCAGCTTCGAAGTGAAGACTATGTTCGTGGGTATGAAGTCTGCTGCAGGGTCCCTCCTCAACAGTAGTGAGTGCCTTACCCACACAGGCCCCGGGCCAACTGAGGATATGTCTTCCACGTAAGGGTCATCGATAAGTATCTGGAGCTTCCTGTACTTCAGAGCCCCCCTAACGGTGTAGGCAACTAATGTTTCTCCTACCTCAGACTCCCTCTTTATGAGTTTGTATATGGTTTTAGTCAGTCTGTAAATGCTTCTCCCTCCATACCCGCCTATAATGGCGACCTCAGCGGCCTCCCTAACCTCGTCAAGAAGTTTGTCAGGCACCCTATCCTCCGCCACGTATCGATAACCACCGTTCTCCTTGACTATGGTCACCTTAGAAGTTCCAACTGTGTAAGAAATAACGACCGCCATTCTGATCACCTAGGGAGAGATTTAGGGAAAAACAGGGGTCACTCGGTGTTTATGGAGAGTGAGGTGCTCCCCCCGCTACTCCCCACATTTATGACTACGGTCTTCACCTCATCCAGGGATACGCCCTCAACCTTCACGCTAAGTATTGATGAATGATTGGGTGGTAAATCAGCTGATCCAGCAACAGATAGATGTAAATCGCTTGTTGAGTTGGTTAGGACTGTGCCGTTCTTAAGGATAATCGATACGTTAGCCTTGCTGAGGTCGTAGGTCACGTCTCCTGTGTTCCGGATCTTCAGGATTATAACGGAGTAATCATGCCCTGAGCTCTTCCCCACAACAACTCCTTGCAGCGTGGGCACAGTGACGTATGAGTTCATCCTGGAAGCTTGAGCCCCTAGCCAGTTCTGAAGAGCCATGGCTATCGGTATCGATATCGCTATTAAGGTTAGCACGACGACAAGGTCGCTCACTCCCTTCCTCCTCCTGAATCGGGTGAGGGACTTCACGGTCTCAGCCTCACTAATCAATCTGTTTAAAAAGAGTTCCAAGTGTCTCCGGCCTTAAATACTCATTCGCTTCGGAGTCCTTCAGTGGTGGATAATGATGAGGGCTTTCAGGGAGAGACTTAAAAGCATAATTGAGGCAATGGTAGGTAAAGTCGTCACTCCTGGCGATGTGGTTGCGTCAACCGGCCTTCCACGATATGAGGTGCTTGCAACCTTCCACGTTTTGGAGGCTCTAGGCCTTATAGAGCTGGTTAACGAGAAAGGTAATTACCGTGTGTATAAAGTCACGGGTTTAGGTATAAAGCTCCTGAAGGCGCTTCAGAGCGCCGAGTCATTAGAGCTGGAGGTCATACCGAAAACGTCGCAGGCTGAGGCTGAGGCTGAAGCTGAGGCTTAGTAGCTGCTTGGGTGAGGGCTTTGAGGTTGAGTAAGGAGAGAGCTGCCGTCATTGCATCGTCGTTAAAGGAAGCAACATACTCAGGTAGGTGTGGAGCAGCCACAGGTGCTAAGGCCGTTAAGCTACTTACGGAGACAGTGAGCACGTTGAAGCCGCTGATGGGTTTGAAGGAATCTTCGGCGAAGTCAGACAAGGTTGAGAAAGTGGCTACTCTCTTCCTCACATTCCCGGCGGACCCGACGGGAATAACCTACGTGGTTGGAGGAGTTCTTTTCGGGGCTGGTAGGGCATTGAGGACTGTTGAGATGAAGAGAATGGGGATTAGAGATGTCCTAAGGATTTACAGGAGGTTGGGCTTTGAACTCAGGAACGCATTCACGTGCTAAGGCGGAAGCCGGGTATGTCCTCGTGATTAAGTGTGAATCACGTGTGAGTCTAGGCATTGAATCGCTGGGTAACCCCACACTGAGTGAGGGTATGTATCTCTACGTCGGGTCCGCGAACATACCTAACCCTTTAACAAGGGATTTAAGGCATTTCAGAAAGAGCAAGAAGATAAGGTGGCACATTGACTACGTGACTTCTGTGTGCACCCCTCTATACGCATTTCTGGTGTTCGGGCTTTCAGAAAGTTCCCTATACGTATTGCTTAGTAAGTCATTCCCCCCTGCTGTTAAGGGATTCGGATGTACGGATAAGCGAGATCATGAAACTCACCTTCTCCGTGTTAGTGGGGGATTTGATGCTAGGTCACTCATGAATCAGCTACTGGATTTGGGGGTTGAGGGTATAGAGGTGGTTGCTGGAGAAATGAATTAGTATGTGGTGGGCCCGCGGGGATTCGAACCCCGGACCGCCCGGTCTCCCAGGTAGAGCCCATATGATTCCCGTGCCTTGCGGCATGCCGGGCGCTCTACCTGGCTGAGCTACGGGCCCCCTAAAAACGTTCTTTCCAGATATTTTTTAGCTTTTTGGTGAGCCACATAGATGTTTACGTGGTGGGTGGATTCCACACGTTATGCTTATTTTGCCCACCTGCTCTAAATCACGGTGAAAAAACAATGCCCCTTAAGGTGAAGATAGACTGGAATACCTGCATCGCAGACGGTGTGTGCTACGCTATCTGCCCACAAGTCTTCGAAGCAGGCCCTGACGGTAAGAGCCAGATAGTCGAGCAGTACAGGGACGGTTCGGAGACAGAGGGCAACGTTCCTGACGACCTCGCTGACTGTGTCGAGCAGGCCAGGACCGCCTGCCCTACAGGCGCCATAACTGTGGAGAAAGCTTGACTTTCTGGGATATTTGAGTGCTTTTTTAAAACCCTCCAAGCCCTGGCATTTCTTCCCACCTCATTATAGCTTAATAAGTCTGTAATGACTGTCTAACCGTACGTAAATCCGGAGTTGAATCGTATGTCGGAATTCGGAGGATATAGAAAACACGAAAAAGTAAAAGTTATGGAACTTAAACCCGAAATGAACAACCTCGACATCGTTGTGAGGGTCATCGAGGCTGGTGAGCCCAAAGTCATCAATACGAGGTCAGGCCAGAGAACTATCAGTGAGGCCCTTGTCGGCGATGAATCCGGTAGGGTTAAGCTGACTCTGTGGGGTAAAGCGGCGGGCGAGCTAACTGAAGGGCGGGCCGTGGAGATTAAGGGGGCCTGGACAACAACATACAGAGGCGATGTGCAGCTGAATATAGG
>JAGHCP010000031.1 GCA_021160415.1 Desulfurococcales archaeon | reverse complement strand
ATGCGCCAACTAGAATAAGTTTCAAGGAAAGAAGAAAGAAAAAAAGAAAGGACAAAATAACGCAAGAATTAGCAACGGAGCTTGTAGGCAACGTTAATGAGGCATCAGAAGCTACTTAATAGTTGAGTGTAATCAAGTGAATTAAGGTTCTTCAGTAAATCCTCTCAACATCTATTTCAATGTATGAAATAAGCCTTCCCTTTATTTCCTCGCTACCGATCCTCACATCCTTCAGTTCTATGGCGTCACCCATCCGATCCTTTAAGGCGTTGTAGAGGGCTACGGCCTTGGATATGGAGTCGCCCCAACCCTTTATTGTGAGCTTGCTTATTCCCTGGTTAAACATGACGGCGGCAGAGACAAGGTAATCGTCGAGAGGTTTGCTCCCAACCTTAATCTTACCCTTGTCGATCAACACCGCCACCCTTGTATAACCATTCTCTATCCTTAAAAAGTGGGGATTTCCTGGTTGAGGTATTAGCTGAAAACTTATATACCTAAGGCTTTACGTAAGTGCAGAGGTGGAGGTAATGTCATTTCAGCGTATGGAGAGTCCTCTGAAGACGCTCAGAATGTCCGTGAATAAAGATGTGTTGGTCAGAGTTAAGGATGGTGATGCTTACGTCGGCAGATTGATAATGACTGACCCAACGATGAATGTAGTCATGGTTAACTGCGAGGAGCTCTCTGGAGACACCAACGAGCCAAAGGCTAAGTACGGTACAGTCTTAATCAGAGGAAGTCAGATTCTCTACATTGTGGTTAATTACAGCGGAGGATGATTAAGGTTAGACTTAGTAATGTTTGACTAACCAACAGAATTGCTCCTACGTTTACATGGGTTAGGGAGCTTTTCCTTCGCATATAACTTCGGAGTTTCTCGTAAGGTAAAGCTTAATTTTATTCAGACCCCCCCTCAAATTAGGTAAGTAAAATGGGGGGCAGGAATATACAGGTTGAGTTTATCGAGTGGACGCCTGTCGAGCAGCAGACAGTGGAACTTGTTGAGAGGAAAGGGGTTGGGCATCCCGACTACATAGCTGATGCTGCGTCTGAGGTTTCAAGCGTAGCGCTTTCTAAATATTATATGGATAATTACGGATCAATACTTCATCATAACCTCGATAAAGTTCTGCTTGTGGGTGGGCAGGCGAAGCCTAAGTTCGGCGGTGGTGAAGTCCTTCACCCAATAACCATTATAGTCTCGGGAAGAGCTACAGAGTATATTGTTTTGGAAAATGGTAAGATAGACAGGGTACCCATCGGAACTATTGTTTTGGGTGCTGTCAGGGAGTGGATTAAGAAAAATATGAGGTTCCTTGACCCGGAAAGGCATGTAAAGATCGACTATTTAGTTAGGAGCGGCAGTCAGGACCTTGTCGGTGTGTTTGAGCTTGGCAAGTCTTCGATACCCCTAGCTAACGACACGAGCTTCGGGGTTAGCTTCGCACCGCTTTCTAAGCTTGAGAGATTAGTTCTGGAGACTGAAAGATTCCTTAACTCTAGGGACTTCAAGGAAAAACTACCTGAGGTGGGGGAAGACATCAAGGTTATGGGTCTTAGAACCGACAGGAAGATTAAGTTAACAATAGCTGCCGCGATGATTTCCAGCTTAATTAAGGATATGGATCACTACTTATCCGTTAAGGAGGAGGTTCTTAACAGCGTACTTGATCTCGCCTCTAGGTTGGCCCCTGAATATGAGATTGAAGCAGTTGTTAACGCGGCTGATAAGCCCGATAAGGGAATAGCGTATATAACAGTTACTGGGACGTCAGCAGAGCATGGTGATGACGGAATGACGGGTAGGGGGAATAGGGCGAACGGCTTGATTACGCCCCTTAGACCTATGAGCTTAGAGGCTACTGCCGGGAAGAACCCCGTGAGTCACGTTGGCAAGCTCTACAACGTCCTAGCTCAGAGAATAGCAAACAAGATCGTTGAGGAGGAACCCAAGGTCAAGGAAGTTTACGTTGAGGTTCTCTCACGCATAGGGGCACCTATAGACATGCCGCAGGTTGCGGTAGCTAAGATACTAACTGATAGCCGGGAGGATTTCAGTGCAATTAAATCCGATGTTGAGGCGCTCATCGACGAAGAGCTGTCCAGGGTCACGAAGCTGACGGAGGACATAGTTGAAGGTGAAGTGATGCTTTTCTGAAGTCTAAATTGTTTTTGTGATGAGTGTAACCCGGGACTGAGTTACGTGATGACGGGTCGGTGTCTGAGTTTCCCCTACGCTAACGTTTTAAGGTACTGGAACAGCGTAGGATGTGGTCCTTAATGCTCCACAACATACTCCCGAGCCTCGAGCCAGCTGACTTTAAGGTGCTTAAGGTTCTTGACAGATACCTAGGCAGATTTGAGTATGTACCTATCGAGGTAATCGAATCAAGGGTAAGATTAAGCCCTAAGAAAGTGATGAAGTCCCTAATGAAGCTCTCAGAGATTAAAGCGGTTATTAAAGGCGGGGCAGGGAACAGAGGCTACCGACTAACTTATTTAGGGTTGGATCTCTTAGCCGTGAATTTACTAGCTAAGAAGGAAATCATAACGCATTTAGGCCCACCCATAGGGGTGGGGAAGGAAAGCGAGATATACTTAGCGAAGCTTCGTGAAGGCCCAGAAGCAGCAATTAAGTTCTATAGAATAGGGAGAATAAGCTTCCAGAAAGTGGTTAGAGTCAGGGATTATCTCACCGATGAAGCGAACTGGTTGATAAGATCTAAGACGGCCGCCGAGAGAGAGTATAAAGCCCTTAAGGATTTAATGAGGTTCACGAGGCACGTCCCGAAGGTTTTCGGGTGGAGTAAGCACGCTGTAGTTATGGAGTATCTGCAGGGGGTCGAGCTACATAAGCTTAGGGATCTCCCGAAACCTAGGGAAGTGTTAATGGATCTCCTCAGCGTTCTGAGGGTGGCGTACAAGCAGCTAGGGATAGTGCATGGTGATTTGAGCGAGTACAACGTAATAGTTAGTGAGGGGAGTTGGGAGCCCTACATTATTGACTGGCCTCAGTACCTATACATCCATGACCCCCGACATGAGGACGTTTTGAGAAGGGACGTCTGGAACTTAATTAAGTTCTTTAAACGCCGATACGGAGTAAATGTCGAACTCGATGCGGCCCTCAGATACGTCAAGGGAGAAAGCTATGGGGAGTGGGAAACTCCCTGAGAGAGTTGTCATAGGCGTGGACATAGTTAAGAGTGGAGGCTCAGACCTTTCTCAGTACCTCTACTCCATAGCTATGATTCGAGGCACGTCCGTAACTTCGGTTGATGAAGGATCACTAGGTAGGCTGATAAGGCTTTTATGGGATAACAGACCGTCAGTTCTTGCTGTGGATAATATTCTTGAGCTGGGCGGGACCAGACGTAACTTAGGCAAAATATTGAAGCTTATCCCACCAGACACTGAGATAATTCAGGTCACCTTAGACGGTAAACGCACGGCTGCGTTGAAAGAGGTTGCTACCAAGGCAGGTATTTCCCTAGGCAGGGAGAAGCTGGACTCTAGAAGGTCAGCAGCTCTGATAGCGGTTCTTGCGGCACTGGGATACGGGGAGAGCTTAAACATCTTTGAGAGGAAGGTGAAGATAAATGTGTATATGGGCAGAAGCGGGAATGCTGGAGGCTCAAGGTCCTCCAAATATAAGAGGAACTTAAGAGGGGCTGTGGCCCGAGTAGTGAAGAAGATTAGGGAAGATCTTGAGAGAGCGGGGATAGATTACGACGTTACCATTCGAAGGAGTCGCGGAGGGATGGAGAAAGCGTCATTCATAGTTTATGCTCCGCGTGAGGAGCTGTATGGGATAGTTAAGAAGGCTAAAGGTAGGGATGTAATCGTTAAGATACGTCCAGTGATTCGGAAGGATTTCCTCACCTTCGAGGAAGTCACCAAACCTAGGCGGTACTTGATCGTTGGATTCGATCCTGGGACTAAGGTAGGTATAGCGCTCATAGATCTTGACGGGAAGCCAGTCCTCATAACGTCAGGTAAGAACCTTGATAGGGGGTCTATAGCGACCCTTATTTCTAAAGAAGGGATTCCCGCCATCGTAGCCACGGATAAGTCTCCTGTCCCGGATATGGTTAAGAAACTGGCATCTATGCTGAATGCCCAGGTGTATGTCCCTCCAAGATCCCTCAGCACTGCCGAGAAGGAGCTAATAGTTGCAGACTTCATGGCTAAGCATGGGGTGCAGGTTAGGAACACTCATGAGAGGGACGCTTTGTCGGCAGCAATTAAGGCTTTCCGGATTTACGAGGAGAAGCTAAGGAAACTCGCATCTAAAGTTAAGGAGATGGGTCTCCCTGCTGCTGGTCTTCAACACTATAAGGCAAGACTCCTGAGCGATGAACCTCTGTCCTCGATCATTGAAGACATAATCAATGACGCTGTTAAGGAAGGTGTTAAACCCCTAAAAGAAAGGGTAAGGGTGGCGGAGACCCCTAAACCTGATGAGGTGGTTAAGGATCTTAGGAAGAAAATCGATGAGTTAGTGAGGGAGCGGGATCTTTACCGCGTCAGAGTTAAGGAGCTGGAGAGAGAGCTTGATGAAATGAAGAATAAGGTCGCCGAGATACAGTCAAGCCTCACTCAGGAGGTACTTAGGGATAGGAAGGTAACTGAGCTCACACAGCGGGTGAGTAATCTTGAGGCTTACGTGAATAAACTTAAGGCGGAGAATGAGACCCTCAAGAAGTTGCATTCGGAAGTCGTCAAGGCCGTGGAGAGAGTTATTTCTGGTGAATTAGTTATCGTTCCCTCTTTGACTGGCAGGTGCACTTTGAAATATGTTAAGGAAGGTATGACGTGGTTCGTGGATGATGTTTCACTCCTCTCGCCATCTCTCCTCAGAAATACCATTAAATGGAAATATTCACTCATCCTGCACCCGAAGGACAGTCGTTATGTGGCAGAGCTGATCACCAAGTACTTGATACCTGCCGCAGTTGCTAAGGAGGTTTGGGTTATCGGTGACTGTATAAGGGCAGTTAATGGCTCCGTGTACGAAGAGTTGGGGAGAGCTAAGGCTAAGATAGATGAGATTAAGGAGGCCTCCGAGAGGAGATTCACGCTGGCCGATCTTGAGAACCTCCTCAAGGAGTACAGAAACTCTAGGACGAGATTAGTGAGTGCACAGACTCAAGGATGTGAAGATTAAGTAAGAGATAGCGACCGAGATTATTAAGGGGATTACCCAGCTTATTAGTGCGTATATCACTACGTCTCGTCCCCTCAGCAACCTGAACTTCAGGCCTACGGCCGCCCCCAGGACCCCTGAAAATAGGGCTATGGAGAGAGGTAAGGGTATAGATAACTGGGTGCCTATTTCCGTTAAAATAAGTGCGGAAATGTAGGGAACCACCGTGCTTGTGTATCTGAGTCCGTAGAAGCCGCTTCCTAATTTCATAGCGCCCTTCCCTCCCCTAACAATCAAGGCACCCGCTACGATACCGACAACTGTTGCGGCAGATACTAACTCACCGGGCAGCGTGGAGGGAGCGAAGGACGCTATGAAACCCACGGTATTTGCTCCCAAGGTATACGCAGTGAAAAACACTAGAACCACGCTGGTCAATTTAAGGGTGAGTAGATTATTTATCAATGTGTTTGACTTCCTACCGCCCATGATCTTCATGAAGGCGTAGGAGGTCGCCACGGATAACGCGAAGGTTAACAGCCAATAACCACCTATCCTCAGGACCTCACTTAGTCCGTAGGAACTCCCCCCGCAAGCTAGCATCCCGACGTAAATCCCGACGAAGATTTGCGTTATCGACGTAATGAAGCCCCCAAGGGTTAAGGCCGTGAGAACCCCAACAGCCAGTAACATGGTCACGACGGATTCCTCTTCGGAGAGGTGGACAGCGCTATGAAGCTTCCAGCCTTCGAGAACGTATCCAGCAAGAAGCCCTGAAACAGAGAGAATGAGGAGAGACTCCTCTCTGATGAGTCTCGAACCCACTGATGGGCCTGAAATAACTCCCATGTTGTTTCCAACCCCTACCGCGACTGCCAGGGTGAATAGAGCTAACGCTGCTGAGGGGACAAACATGCTTGACCCCCGAAACTCAGTAAAGCATTGAACTAACTATCCTGATGAGCAGGTGGGAAGCGTCTTCGCAGGAATCGACCACAGTGTCAAAGCTCCTTATCATCTCCACGAGGTGGTTGAACGTTATGGGATCTATGCCGTCACCGAATCCGTAAAGCTTATCCAGCATTGAGCTCTTCAGCTCATCCACTCTGTCCTCATAGATGTCTATCCGGTCGCTTAGTATCTGTAGCTTGCTGAAGTCGCTAAGAGCTACTTCAAGTTCCTCCTTAAGGGATTCGAGAGCTTTCGAAGTTATCAAAGCCGTTTTCATCAGATCCTTATAGATCTCCCTCACTATGGGTTTTCTATGCAGGCCAGCTCTGAAAGCTCTTCCATACTCCGTAGCTATGAAGTAAATCAGGTCCAGGATGTCGTCCACCTTATCTATTAGGACTTCTATGTCACCTAGGAGCGCTATAGGGACGGCTCCCTTAGAAACCATGTTAACTAACTCGGACGTTATTCTGTCCCCGTTTTTTTCGTTAGTGATTACCTCGATGATCGCGCTCTCGACCTCAGCGTCGGGCATGTTTTCCCTCATTAGTTGGGACACCAGCTTCATGGACTTTACTGAGAGGTCCATGTGCGTCACTAATTTGCTGAATAGTCTCTCCTCGCCAGCTGTCAGTAGCTTCCTAAAAGCTTTAAGCATTGCTTCATCACCTGATTTTTATAAAGTATGGCTATCCTTTCTAATAAAGGTTGGGTGGTTCCGGTGGTGAGGAGGAAGAAGCTTTTCTTTAAGAAAGAGTTCGCTGTTGGGATCGCCTCAGGTAGTAAGACGTCCACCATAAGGTTAAGCAGTAATTTGAGGGCTGGGGATGAAGTCGAGTTGATTGCTGGCGGAATACGGCTAGGTATGGCTAGAATAGAGAGTGTTGAGGTTAAGAAGGTTAGGGAGTTGACTGACGATGACGCTAGGAGGGATGGGTTCTCGAGCAGGGATGAGTTGGTGGAGACATTGAAGAGATTATACAGGAGTAAAGGACTTAATGAGGGTACTGAGGTTAAGCTCATTAGATTCAAGCTTAAGAGGCAGAATCAGTGAGTTAGTCAGACCCTTCCTTATCCTCCCCTTTAATTATCGCGAAAGATATGGCGGACTTGGGGATTACAAGCCCTTCCTCACCCTTTCTGAGTCCTAGTTCGTACTTGCTGAGTTTCATTAGCTTTCCTTCTATCTCCTCTCCATTCACCAAGTGGAGCTTTATTGTTGAGCCAATCATGTCTGAGTCGATGACCGTGTCTCTCAGTCTTTCACCGCTGTATCCGTGGAGATCAGCTGCGTTCACTTGTGCGTACATTATCGAGTGCCTGAAAACGACAATTCCTTTACCTTCGCTCTGAAGCCCTATTTCATATCTTGCTACTTCATCTATGATTCCTCTGATCTCGTCTTGAAAACCGGCAACCTTCAGCCTTATTTCCCGGCCTGAAAGCCTGCTATCAATTATGTTTTCCCTCAGAGGCAACTGGAAGCACCTCTTCCCGGTTTAATGTGTGTAAGCCCTGCCTTAAGTACTTAATCCTTAGTAGGAGTTGAAACTCTGAACTTCATCAGAGCAGTAATGGAGTTCTCCATCCTGTAAGTTAACTCGCTGTGGTATATCGTCATCTCATGGACGATTTCAGAGATTTCTGGAGTAGGGCCTGAGGTGGGCGGACAAGAGTTTAACGCCTCAATTAGTTCATTAGTGTAGGCTAGCGCGTAAAGATCCCTCCTGGGCAAATCCTTGAAGGGCAAAACAACCCACGGAATTCCATATGTGTAGAGCTTCTTCATGGTGCTAAGGGCTTCTTGCTTTACGAGTAACGCCTCCAAGAACCCCTCATTAAGATCCGTAAGTGAGTACGGCAGTAAAACCGCCTGAGGAAACGGCTCAAAGGACCTAGCTAGCTCTTCGGCGTGGAGCGTGGAGTTAAGCATGCATGAAGGAAAACTTAACTCGTCCTTGCGGTAGGGAATAAGCGATACATTACTTAGCCCGCTTATGAAGCTCTGAACAGTTCCCGCGCAATTAATCGGCACGAAACACAAGACGTGGGTCCCATAGTTTCTCTCGATGTTTGACACTAACCTCAGAAGAAGAAGTCCCTCGAGAACCCATGATCGAGGCAAATAAACACTGATTACCGTCCTAGGTCTTAATCCTATCCCACGCAAACTCCTCCTGATATGCTTCAGAAGCGATTTCTCTAAGCACTTTCTACATAGCTTCTCGCCTGATGCATGCCTAACGTAGAAAGCGTGCCTCCTTCTGCAGGATGTGCAAACATCAACATTACTCAAAACACATGACCGCGGAGTAGTGAAGAAGGGGGTTATTAAGCGTTTCCTTATGCATCTGAGAAAAACTTATATAGAAGTCATTCATTATGAGGTAATGGTGTTAGGCAATGGCTGGAGCTTATGGTGTTCCGGTACTCATTCTTAAGGAAGGAACTAGGAGATCCTACGGTCGTGAGGCTCTCAGGAGCAACATAGTGGCAGCAAGAGCTCTTGCTGAGGTTCTGCGTACGAGCCTAGGGCCTAGAGGACTTGACAAGATGCTTGTAGACTCCTTCGGCGACATCACAATAACCAACGACGGTGCAACCATCGTTAAGGAAATGGAGGTACAGCACCCAGCAGCTAAGCTACTTGTTGAGTCCGCTAAGGCGGTGGACGCTGAGGTGGGTGATGGCACTACATCAGTAGTGGTGCTAGCTGGGGGCCTTTTGGACAAGGCAGAGGCACTCCTAGATCAGAACATCCACCCAACTATAATCATTGAGGGCTACAAGAAAGCTCAGGCTAAAGCTCTGGAGATACTTGACGAGATAGGGGTTAAGCTGGACATAGGTGATATATCAACCTCTGAGGGGAGAGAGAAACAAAGAAGGCTCTCTACGACGTTGTGTACTCAACCTTAGCTAGCAAGTACCTTGCAACGCCCGACCTCATTAACTCAATGGTAGAGATGACCATTGAAGCGGCGCTTAGGGCTGCTGAGAAGAGGCCTGATGGCACCTACAACGTAAGGCTCGACAACATAAAGCTCGAGAAGAAGAAGGGCGCCTCGCTCAGTGAGACCAGGTTAATAGATGGTATCGTCCTTGATAAGGAGGTTGTTCATCCCGGCATGCCTAGGAGGGTTGAGAAGGCTAAGATAGCGTTGATTGACGCTCCGCTGGAGGTCGAGAAGCCCGAAATAACGGCGAAGATCAACATAACCTCCCCAGAGCAGATAAGGAT
>JAGHCP010000125.1 GCA_021160415.1 Desulfurococcales archaeon | reverse complement strand
CCTACCCCCGGAGTCTCACCTATTACGACCCATGCGAAGAAAGCCCCCAACGGAACCGCGAGTGAGGTAACTACAGATGATGTGGAAGCACCTGCCCACGCTATTGACAAGTAGAAAAGGGACCTCCCAGCAACGAAGTTGAGGAGCCCGGCAAGCCCGTAAAGCATCAGGAGATTAGGGGTTGACGGGAACGTCTGACCGCTGAGTGAAGCGACGAGCGCTCCGAACGGCGTCCCAATCAGCAGTGAGATAAGGAGGTTCGCCCTAGGTGTGAGCTTAGTGCTCGCAGCCCTGACAGACACGTCTCCCAATGAAAACGCGAAGCCCGAGATCCCGGCCAAGAGAAGCCCTACTTCAGCGCTCATTCCCTAAACCCGCCACACCGTAACTGAGGGTACAGTGAAAAATATTTTTCACCTCAGTTCAGGGAGTGTTGAATTAAAGATTAATGCGGTCGAAACAACTTCCTAATTGTGGTGAGGATGGGGCAACCCTTAATTGACGGGTACGACTTCGGCAGGCTGGAGATTGGAGGGGAAGTCATAACCCAGGACGTGGTCATAACACCGCAGAGGGTTGTGAAAGGGTGGTGGAGGCTGGAGGGTCACAGGCTTCAGATCCCTGACGTGCGTGACTTCCTGGCCGAGGACGTCGATGCGGTCGTTGTGGGGACCGGCTACGACGGCATGATGAGGGTTGATGACGACGTCGTGGATGCTTTCAGGAGGAGAGGTAGGGAAGTATTCGTGCTTAGGTCAAGGGAGGCCGTCAAGAAGTATAACGAACTTGTGAGGGCAGGGAGGAAAGTGCTCCTCCTCATCCACTTGACGTGTTAATGAGGTAAAATATATTTATTTACGTCCTAACCGAAAAAGGGAGCGTTCGATGAATTCCTTAGCAGTTGAGGTTAAGGGGCTTAGGAAGGTGTTCAAGGACGTTGTTGCTGTGAAGGATATCTCTTTCACCGTTAATGGGGGGGAGGTCTTCGGCTTAGTGGGCCCTAACGGCGCGGGTAAGACGACGACCCTCAGGATCTTGGCGACGATACTGAAACCGACATCAGGGAGCGTGAGGATCTTCGGGAAGGACGTGGTTAAGGAGACCGACGCCGTGAGGAGGATGATTTCATACCTACCTGAGGAGGCTGGGGCCTACAAGTACCTAACGGGGTATGAGTACCTTAGACTTATGTCCCGGGTGTACGGCAAAGGAGATGAAGCTTTGGAGGACGGGATTAAGCTTTCAGGGCTTGGCGACGCCCTCAACAGATACGTAAGCACGTACAGCAAGGGCATGAAGAGGAGGTTGCAGGTGGCGAGGACGCTGATGGTTAGGCCTAGGCTGGCGATAATGGACGAGCCGACTTCAGGGCTCGACGTCGTTCACGCGGTTTACTTGAGGGACGCCATAAGGGAGTACGTGAGGAGGTACGGCATCACCGTGATTCTCTCATCCCATAACATGCTTGAGGTTGAATACCTATGTGACAGGGTTGCCTTAGTGAATAAGGGCAGGATAGCCTTGGTCGGGAAGCCTCAGGACCTGATGGCTGAGTACGGAGCTAAGAACCTAGAAGAGGTTTTCGTTAGGGTGGTGAGGAATGCTTAAGGAACTGGTGGGTAAGGAGCTCAAGAACACTTTAAGAGATAGGAAAACGCTCCTAACGACAATACTGATGCCGCTGCTGATATTCGGGGTTATGGGTGTGATCTACGGATTCGCCTTCGGGAAGGCTGCTCAGACCGTGAAGCAGACCGTTACAGGGCTGAAGGAGCACGCCACGCTCTACGTGTGCGATGCGGATAGGGGTGAGTTCAGCGAGCTCCTCCTGAACTTCACGCGGAAGTTCGGTAAGGAGGTCGTGGTTTCTAAGGAATGCAGCGTCTCAACGGTTAAGGAGGAATTGATTAAAGGGAACTACACGTTAGGTGTTTACGTCCCCCCAGAAGCGTCGGACTTACTGAGGGAGATGAAGCCCGTGAACATAACCGTGATCACGAAGGCCAACAGGGTTTCCTTCTCATCAAGCATGGCCGTCGAGACGGTGCTGTCGGCTTTCGTCAACTCACTCAACTCATACATTAGGGCGGTCTTAGTGGTTTCTAGGGGGCTGAACCCCCAAATAGTGATATCGCCCGTCATCGCTGACGAGAAGGTCGTGTTTAAGGGGGAGCTACTCCCGCCTAACGTGTTGACGTCTGTGGCGAGTTCCTTCATGATGTTCGCCTTCGCGCCACTCATAGTTGTGTCGATGGCCTTAGGGCAGGCAGCTTCATCCATGGCTGTGGAGAACGAGGAGAAAACTCTGGAGGTGCTGCTCTCCCTCCCAATACCTAGGTCTAAGATAGTGACCGCTAAGCTGGTAGGTACGATGGTCCTCGTGCTTTTCAGCACGCTCTCCTTCGCCGCAGGTGCGGGGATATATGCGTACTCCCTCACCACCGCTTTAAGCGGGTTAGCATCAGGCAGCTCATCCGAAGGGTTCATTAGTCTAAGCGCCTTCGGACGGATAATCAACCCCACAGCCGTGGGGTTGATGCTGCTCGCGACGTTCCTCTCCCTAACTGCAGTGGCTTCCCTGGGGCTCCTCCTAGGGTCCCTCTCCCCGGACGTAAGGACCTCATCCACCTTCATAGGTCAGCTCTCCTTCCTCGTCATGATTCCCGGACTGATACTGGTGTTCATAGATCTGTCGTCTCTGGGTCCTTCAGGGCAAGCATTCATGGTTGCCCTCTCCCCATTCATAGCACCTGTCTTAATACTGAAGGCACACCTTGAGGGGATGGAGTGGGTCGTCCCTGTGACGATAGGGTGGAGCGCGATCTTCACGACAGCCTTAATATTCGCCTCGGCGAAGCTCCTCAACTCTGAGAGGCTCCTGACCCTGCAGCACACCTTCATGCGTCGTGGGAGGGAACGTAAAGGATTGTTCAGGAGGAAATAATAAACGGCAGATAAGGTAAGCCTATATTAACTGGTCATAATTAAATAGTATTTGTTGGTAATCGAGATGAAGTTAAAGGTCTTACCTCTCAATCAAGACCTAGGTGATCTGAGGCTCGTCATTCTCCCCCGGAAAGTCGCGGATGAGTTGGACCTCGTTCCCGGAGGGAAGGTTAGGATCAGGG
>JAGHCP010000026.1 GCA_021160415.1 Desulfurococcales archaeon | reverse complement strand
CCTACGAACTCGCCTGCCTCGATAGTTAGGTTAACTCCCTTAAGGGCCCAGTCCTTCCTCCCTTCATACCTCCACCAGAGGTCCTCAACCTTAATCGCTTCCCTACCCATTCACTTCACCCCCAGCAATCCCGCAATTCCCTGAAGCAGCATCGAAGAGGAAGGCGTTAAGGCGGTAGTTAAGTACCTGAAGTAAAGGATCGCCGCGAGTATCCCGAGCATCAAAGCCACCGCGACGAGGTCCTTCCCTCCAAACCTGTACTTGCTGAGTAAGTAGTCTGTCCTTTTATATCCTCTGAGGCCCGTGAACTTGAAGCCCCTTGAGTCGAGGGCATTTGAGACCTCATCCGTCCTCCTCAACGCTAGGGCCACTAGAGGCACTATGTAGAGGCCGAACTTCTTGATCTTATGAGTGAGTGGGAGAGCCTTAAGATCAAGCGCCCTGGCCTTCTCCGCCTCCCTAATAGTGTTGAAGTCTATGAGGGAGAGACCTATGGATCTCAACGCAAGCCCTATCATGTAGGCTATGACGTACGGGGCTCTCAACCATCTGAGCCCGAGAACAACGTCCCTCTCCCTACTGACGCTCAGGAAGTAGACGATCACTAGAATAGCGAAGAACATTTTGAGGTATACCGTGATCGCCCACCATATGTTCTCCCAGGAAATCAGTATGGGTCCCACCCTAGCTAGGACGTGGTAGCCCGGTGAGTACCCGCCGAAGAAAGTGTAGGCTATGAATATTATCCAGAATATGTTTAGCATTACGGTCGTATAGAACTTAAGTATGGAGAGCTGAACTTTCGATGCGATAAAAACTGCGAACATCGCAACTATCCCCACGATGTTCCATTCAGGGGAATCTATGAGGAGAGGGTACATGGAGATTATGAGGAGGAAAAACGTCTTTATGATTGGATGGAACGTGTGTATAGGTGACTCGATAGGGAGGTAGCCGAGTAGCGTTCTCCTCATCTTCTTCGGAGCCGGGCCGGCCACCCCCCTCACCTCCTTATGCCCACCAGCCCTTGCAGAACGACCTATGCCTAACGACTAGCGGTGATAACGCCTTCAGCAGGATCACGCCGAACACGAACGCTGGTACACCGTTCCCTATGACCCACCCGCTGAAGAACAGCGGGACCGAGGACACCGTTATTAGTCCGAACCACTGAAGCACGGTTACCGCCCAGAGAGCTCCTAGGAAGTTATTGACTATCACGGCCGACCATATGAAGTGTGCCCAGTCCTTAGCAGACTTAAGCCTCGGGTCAACCTTGAAAGCCCTGAACACCCAAGCAGGTAGGAACCCCTGTATGAAGTTCGCCGGGAAGTACGCCAAGCTCACGTAGAGGGGGGCACCTGCGAGGCTGTTGCTTATGAATGGGAACAGAGCTCCTGCGAGAACCCCCCACATACCGAACCATATTCCACCGACTGCCTGAACTGCTACCCCGGGCCAGAAGCCCGTGACGCCGTACCCCAATGGTACGGCGATGCTCCCGAAAGCACCAGCGACGGCGCCGACACCTATTAGGAGGGCGAACACGGCAATATGAACTGTCCCTGGCCTCCTGACTTCCCCTTCGCTTAATTCCCAAACACTCTGGGTTTCAGGCATGGAGAATTACCGATCTATAATTTCATTTTTAAGTATTAATGGGTGGGTAATACAAGGTAATACACATTACTTAAACTTTTTAAACAGTTAAATCAGCTTTTCCTAATGAAGGTCACAACCCTCAAGTAGTCGCCGTATGAAGGGTCTGGCCCTAACTCCTGGTTCACTGCCTTAACTGCCTGAATCCATGACTCGTTGCCCTGCATTACCTTATCTATCAATAGCTCAAGGGCTTTATCCATGTGGGTAACGGTCACTGGTCCTGCCCAACCTATGAAGTGTGTCAAGCCTTTCCTTCCTAGCGCCTCAGCTATATCGGACGTGTAGAGGGAGTAGCAACTCGCAACTATCAGGACGGAGCCGGGCTTGAAGTGGCCCTTAAGCTCCGTGTCGAAGAACTTAGGAAGCACCGCGAGGAATGTCTTATTTGAGTTGTAAGGTCTTGCCCTCGTAGCTATCCAATTGAGTTTCAGGTATTCGTACTCATCGCTCCACGGTAGGCCTGTGAATAGGCCATTTAACTTATGAACCTTGCCGTCAGGGGTTTTGTAGGTGGCCTTACCTCCATGCACCCTAAGAATTATGAGGGAGTACTTCGTCAGGTCGGAATAGAGCGTTAGGTTCACATCCTCACCGTAGACCACGGTGACCTCATACCCTGCCTTCTGAAGCACATCCCTTAAACGCTGTACGAGGTCGGGATCAGGGAAATCAAGTGATAGGCTGTCTGCTATAAGTGCTTCAGGCTTAGTGTTAACTACGCTCGTATTCACCGTTCCTGTCCTTGACGTGCTGAAGTACCAGTACAGTGCCCCAACCAAAACAATGCCTAATGCCGCAAACGCAACTATATTACCCAAAGACCTCCTCCCGGCCTTACGAGGCTTAAACTTCCTCGAGTGCTTAACCATTCAACCACCGCTTCCATGTGTCTATGAATTATACTTTCCGGAGACTTATAACAGTCTGGAAGTACCTTATTCGGTGTGGG
>JAGHCP010000087.1 GCA_021160415.1 Desulfurococcales archaeon | reverse complement strand
CTTCACTGACTTGCGTGGTGAGGGCTGGGGTTGCCAGTATGGTGAGCATAATCAGTGAAGCAATTGTGAAGGTGTACATAGCGGTCTTCATAGGCCTCCCCAAGGTTTCACTTGAGGCGTTTTTAAAGAGGCTTAAGGATCGAACGGTTGGAACGTTCGCGGGTTCACGCTTTTAATGGTGGTGCGATGTTTTCGAACGGCTTACGAGCCCCCCACTAGAGGTTTGAGCTTAGGTATCCTTGTGAATGATTTGATTATGTTTCTGTAGGTCTTACCTGTCTCGGCCCTAGCCTTAGGTAGCCATAGGATGTACTCGTAGGTAGCTCCGTCCTTAGTCCTCACCGTGAGTTTCGCTTTCCCTACGCCCGGTATCCACGGCTTCTTAATCTTTATTGACTTGACCTTCTCGTACGGTATTGTGTAGGAGTCGCTGACCTCCCTCACGATTGTTTTCGGGTCTATTTTCTTACCCTTCACCGCTTCCAGGCTTTCCTTCATCCTCGCAAGGTCTAGCGTGCTGGATATGAAGGTTAGCCCGAGATCGACGGGGTGGATGAGGGATGCTTTAGCCCCTAAGGCGTTCACGCTGCCTACGTAGAGAATGGTTCCGTCCGTGAAGATTATGAGGGATAGGTCCTTAAGTCCTGAGACGTTCTTGCTTTTCGCAGCCGTCAGTACCTCCATTATCGTGTCCAAAACCTTACCCGGTTCTTTACCTGTGAGGATGTTTTAAGGGGTTATGTATAAAAGATACGTTTGAGTGATTCATTTCGGGAAGATCATTTCTTGAGGGCCTCTTCACAATCCTTACGTCTCTCCTCAACCTCAATGACTTTACTTGCCTTCCTGACGAGGAGCTCGTGCAGGGCTTCCTGCCTCACCACGTCCTTGATGAGCTCATTAACTATCAATTCCTTAACGTCCCAGGCGGCGCACCTGCTTAGAACGTCCTTCTTCAGCTCTATAAGGACCGACTTAAGGAGGGGCTGAAGAACCCTCATGTAGGTCTCCTCACCTATGCCTGACTCAAGGAACCTGAGGTCCTCCAGAACTTCCCCGAACTCCTTAGAGCCTACAGCCCTCAGAACGTCAACATCCTCAAGCAGCTTCTTCGTCACAGGCCCTACGGGCTTCGTGAGCTTCAAGCACACCTCCTCGTTCAGGGCGCCGTCATCCACCTTGAGGAGCTTCATAAGGGCCCTCATTGTTTCGGCGTGGGCCCTGCTCTGAGCAGCGATGACCTTCATTATGGAAGCTGCTTCATCAACCCTCATCCTGCTAGATATGGAGTCGTATAGGTCAGCCGTCCTCTCCTCAAGCCACACGGAGCACCTGAGCAACTCCTCAAGCACCTTAAGCCCCTCCTCAAGGCTCAAATCCTCCCTGACTTCCAACACTCATCACTGCCCAATACGTTATGCTTAACCATATTAAGCTGTATGCACGGGACTTACCTCAGAACTTAACTCGATTCAGTTAAAACGTAACGGTAATGAATTACCTGGGGACGTCCCTCCATGATGCCTTCACTTCTTGACTACGTAGAACCCGTGTTCCTTCTTAGACCTGATGTCCTTCACGTACTTCACCAGGCCTATCCAGGGAGCTACGGCTATCACGGCTAGGGCTATGGGTGTGGCTATGAATTTTAAGGCGGCGTCCTTCCTTGCCGTGCCTGCGAAGTATGAGTTGAAGTACACTCCGTACGCGGCGTTTACGAGGGTTCCTAGGAGGAGTGTGAGGTAGTAGGGGCTCAGGGGGCTTGGTAGGAGCCATAGGAAGAAGCCGAATATGCTTGCGTGCCACACGAGGAGCTCTAGGAGGACCATTGACCTCCAGAATAGGTTCGCTTCCTTGAGCTTGAGCATTATGTCGAGCAGGTTCTCGTACCACCTCACCTTCTGCCTTATGGAGTCCTTCAGGGTGAATGGGGATTGCTCGTATAGGAGGCCCCAGAGCCACCCAAACCTGTTCTTCTCCTGAGCTATGAGGCCGAACGCCAGGTCATCGCCTAGGACACCGAAGTCCCACGTGATGGAGGCTTCGACGTCGGCCCTTACGAGGAGGTTCGACCCTTTCCAGCAGAACTTCTTTCCGAAGAGCTTCAGGGCGGCGCACTCAGTACCCAACTCCCACACAGGTCGGAGGCCCTCCCCCGCAGAAGCTATTGTTGCTGCGCCCCACTTATTCGCGTAGGCAACCAGGCCCTGCCCTATGAACTTCCCGGTCTCGGAGCTCCTCTCAATGAAGTCAACAATCCCCACAACAGTGTCCTCCCCTACAACGCTCTCCTCATCCATCAGGAAGACCCACACCTTATCGGTGGCTAACCCCTCCCTCAACCTGACCTGGACGGCGTAGTTCAGCGCTCTAGCCTTATACAGCGTTTTCCTCGCCGTAACGTATGTTTTAGGGACGTAGAGAACTCGGAGCCTCCTGCCGTGCTTCCTGCTCAGCTCTTCGAAGAACCCGCTCCTCGCGTCCTCCTCCACGACGAGCCAAACCTCGAAGTCCTCGATGTACTTACCGCCCCAGTATACAGCGCTGGCGACGCTGGAAGCTATCGCGGAGTGGTTGAAGCCCCTGCTCGTCACCTCGAAGACCACCTTAACCCCCTTAAGGGGCTTAACGTCAGGGACAGCGGTGAAGCACCTCCCCAAACACGAAGTGATTCCGTAAATAATGATTACTAGGAAGGGGGTGTAGAGGATCCAGAAACCCTTCAAAACCTCGAAAACCACTAAGGCAGCGAAACCAAACCTCAGTGAGGTGTGGGGCCACACCCCAAGAAGGGGAGGCAAGGCTAAACCAGCCGCCACAGCTAAAGCAAGAACTAAGACGTACGCCCACCGCCTAGGCCTGAACCCGGCCCTAACGCTAAGATCATACAGAGGGAAGGCGGGCTCCGCCTCCGACTGTCCCGACCCTGCCCCCATGGCGGTTAACCTGCGTCAAGTAGCTACCAAGCACATTAATCTACGCATCCTGTAATAAAGGCTAGGTCATCAAGCCTTAACGCTTAAGTCATCCCGGCAGCAGAAGTCAGTGGTTGAGGGTGCACACACTTTTTAGAAACCCGCCCCTTTAACATCACGGGGGGGTTCTCAGCTGTGTGTACCTACCCCAACGCGGCAGGCCCCATCAAGGAAAACCTCCTGATCGAAGGGTTAAGGAACCTCAGAAACGCCTCACTCCTCGAGGCGGTAGCGACCGCCTTAGTAGCGATCAGGATGCGTTCCGGAATCCCCTCACACCTCCCCCTCATTAATGGGTGGGGTAAGGTAAGCCCTGAAGCAAGCCTCGCTGCAGGCGCGCGCCGTAATGGCGGCACTCTCCGCCGCAGGAGCTGTATTAGGCCTCATAGCCCTCTTCCTGTACCTCATCCCCGCCTTCACCCGCTTCAAGGACGTGGACCAGGTAAGGTTCGGCGCGCCAGCCCAAATGCTCAGCATAGGGTACACCATTGGGTACATACTGCTACTCCTAGGCTTCATCTCCATAATCCTAGCAGCGATCACCAAAGCAATCCCGCTAATCCTCGCCACTATGGTGATCATCGTGATAGGAGGGCTACTCCTACTCATAGGGGTGATAGGCCTCATCATAGGGACCTTCAGACTGAAAGATATGATTCACGACTCCCTATTCACGGTAGCGGGGATCCTACTTATAATCGGCATATTCATCTCATACGTAACCTTCGTAGCATGGATAATCATATTCATCGCATCAACACAAGCAATGTCAAAACTAACCCAGACATATGCAAACACTGCCGTTTATTCTTAATTGCAGCAGGATGCCTGAACACGTTCTATTCGTGGGACCTTTACATGCAACTTTGATAATGAAAGTTACAAAGAGTTGATGAGGGCTGAAGCCATCTTTTTATGTGGTGTACACCTTAAGAACATCCAATTCTTTAAAGCTTTGCTTTCGGAAGCATAGAAAAATAAGGAGGGCGAATATTAGCTCACTCTACCTACGCGGCATTTAGTGAATCGCCTAGGCATTAGCTTGTTGACGTTAAGTGAGTTGCAGTGACTTTTTCCGGATGTTTTTGTTATTGGTGAAGAAGAGGAAAAATTGGTTTATTCATAATGTGAGAGTTATTCTTTTTTATTCCAGTTGTACTCTTTATTATTGGGTTCGCATTTGAGGTCTGTTTTGAAGCTTCGTAGGAAGGGTGTGCTCATTCTGCCTAAGGCGATACGTGAGGCTGCAGGTCTGAGGGAGGGTAGCGATTTGCTTGTTGAGGTTAAGGATGGTGCTTTAGTGCTTAGGCCCTTGGAGCCTGCTGTGGTGGATGTTGATCCTAAGTTCGTTGAGGAGGTTCTTAGGGAAGAGAGAGGTGAGTGGGGTAGGAAGCTTGAAAGAACGATTAAGGAAAGTGGTTCTTGACACGGGCCTTCTTGTCGAGTACATAGTGAGGAAATCCAATTACAGGGAGTTCCTCAAGGAACTTCTATCCGCGGCGGGGGAAGGGGAGATAGAGCTCTACGTCTCCCCGGTAACTGTGGCTGAGGTTTACTACATAGCGAGCAGGATTTACTCAGCAGCAGGTCTCCCTAACCCAGACGATGAAGCTTTGAGGTTCGCTACGTGGGTTCACCGGAAATTCAGCGTTGTGGAGATGACGTTTGATCTTCTCATTAAGGCCGGCGAGTTGAAGAGGGGCTTAAGGCTAGCTTTCCCCGACTGCTTCGTCATAGCCTCAGCTGAATTGGTTAGGGGTTCAGCGCTCTTCAAGAAAGTTGAGAGGGAAATGCAGCCAGTGATGAAGCAGCTTAAGCAACATAACGTGCTCTTCGCGGACGAAATAATGGCCCGTGAATGAATGCCTGACTAGGAGTTGTTATTGGTGAGGTCGTAGCCTGTCAATGCTTTTTACTTAGTATGTCGTTACTGTGTTCTTCGGCATAAAATGAAATGTGTCTACATATGTGTGGATTAGTTTTATATTTTGTGGAATGTATATGAATACGTGCGGTATTATGGATGAGGTTCTTAGGTTTGTTAGGGAGGGTGCGAGGAGCACGAGGTACTCTAGGTTAAGGAGGTTTAAGGAGAGAGGGGTTCTTGAGGATGTTGGTGGTGAGGTAGTAGTTAATTACTTCTCCCCTTACACGTGGCGCTTGATATACGGCGGGGGTGACCCTGAACGCGTTATTTTCAGGGCGATTAACGCTTCGGGCGGCGTGCTCACAGGTATGAGGGTTGTGGGCCTCGTAGCGCCTAATCCGTACTCCGATGTCGGGATCTACGAGGTTTACGTGCCTAGGGAGAGGGCGGATGTTTTCGCGGCTGTTGTGGGGTTGGGGGAGGATGTGGTTGTGTTCAGGGATCCTCGGAGTCTGTTCAGCGCTTCCCCTTCCGGTACGGCGGTCCTTGCGTATGAGTTGGGTGGGTATGTTGAGAGTGAGCGGGTGGGGACCCTGTACGGCTTCAGCATTGATGAGGCTACGTTGGAGCAGGCGATGGTGGACGTCATCAGGAACGATTACTGGTATCGTCGAGGAGCGGCTTTCGAGGTTTACTTCTATGCTAGGGAGTACCTCAGTCCGGGGAGAACGTTTTCCTTAGCTAAGCAGGTAGGTGTTGAGAGGAGGTTGCTCACAATTGACTACGTGGTTTCGGAAACCGTGGGTGTTGAGCCCTTGTTTGATTCGTTGAGGGATGCGGAGCTTGACACCCTGCCTAACCTCCCGGAAATCGTTGCTAGGTTAGGGGATGTGGTTGATTGACTTTAATGAGTTAAGGGGGCGGGGCTACACCGTCCAGTGGTACTTGACGGACATCGCTAAGTACTTAGCTCTCTGGGGCATTTCCCAGGCGGCCGCAACCCACGGATTCACGTACGTGTTGGGCGGTGGAACCGCCCTAAACGACCTTTACTTCCCGCGGAGCAGGAGAAGGTTTTCCAGGGATCTCGACCTTTACTTCCTGAGCGTCGAGTCCAGCAAGTTCCTTAAGTACGTCAATGCGTGCCTCAAAGACTCGGGGTACTTCAGGGAAATTGACGTCGTTGGTGAAGGCGTGGTTGTGCAGGGGTTGACCTACGAGGGGGTCCGCAGGAGTAACGCCGTTTACAGGTTCAGGATTGCGTTACCCCCCGACGTTCATGCAGGTTTGAAGCTCACGGACGTGCTTCCCTACAGCGTTAAGGGGAGGGCGGGGTTCGATGAGTGGTATCTGAGAAGCAAGGGCGGTCTGCCGAGGATCTACCAGGTGGAGGTAACGGTGTTTAGGGGGGTACGGAGGAACGCCAATCCTGTGGAGGTGATCGAGTATGAACTCCCGGTGATTGACATGCCTTGCTGGATGGACCTGCCTCCGCCTTACGCAGTCACGGTTTTTTCGTTGGAGGACCTGATAGCCAATAAGGTTGAGGCGGTAATATCCGGTTTAACGGCTAAGGGTTTGTTGGAGGGTGAGGTGACCGGTAGGAGAACCGTTAAGGTTAGGGACGTTTACGATCTTGTGGTGGCTTTCCTCCATAAACTTTACGACAAGGATAAGCTGTTCGCATCGCTCGATGCCTTAAACATAGACGTTAAGTACGCGGCGAAGGCCATCAGGCTCGCCATGCTGCAGACAATCATAGACCCTAATAAGCATAGGGAATTAACGGAGATCGTACCATCCCTGAAGGGGGATCTCCCTGGATGGGTGTCGATGGTTTTGGAAGCTTATGAGGGGACTATGGATCTCTGCGGCCCGACGCCGGAGGACTACTTAGCCCGTAAAGCGGTTCTAGGGGAAAAAGTGGATATTGATGAGGTAATAAGTGTCTTCAACATAAGTAGGCCTCAAGCAACGCATGTACTCTCCAAGCTTGAGAGATACGGATTCCTGACGCGTCCGTCAAGGAACCGCAGATCTCGTTAGGTTAGTTAGGGAGGTGCGGTCATGGGTCAAGAAGTTCCTCAGATCCTTTTAAAAAGCCCGCACCCATTCCTTCAGGTTTCGACGACGCCACTGCGCGTGGTTTCTTCACGCCATGAACTGCTTAAGCAGCTCCTCGTAGTGCTTCGGCGGGGTGACGCTCCTCACTTTCTTGAGGCATTCCTTGATGTCCTTCATCTCGCTACACAGCTCCTGAAGCCTGTTTATTAGGGCCGATGTTGAGAGGAGATCCTCGCAGCTCAAGCAACCCACCAACACTCCCTCACCTATTTAAACTGTTCTAGGCATTGCCGAGGCATGCGCGTTTAGGCCTGGCGGGCTGTGGGTGGGTGGATGTGGAGGCCTACGCAAGGCTTTAATGGGGTGAGAGCCTCCAGCATTTAACCCGTTGCTTCATGCCGCGTGAACGTGTTCCGGGACCGGGGGTACTCAAGGAAGAACTGATTAGCGTGTCGGGTCCATGCGGAGTGTTGGGGGTGTCGCCCACCTTTATATGTTTGGCCGCAGAAACCATTATTGGGTGTGTGGGTGGGGCAGCTACGCCGCTCCACGCTGGTTGCGTTACTGCTCGCGTTACTCTTCATTACTCAGTTACTCACGCTACCCACTGGTGCGGTCGATGTCCTTGGGAGGTTGACGCGGGACCTCCCCCACGCTCCGAGGTCGTGGCCGGGGTGGAGGTGCTGGTCTCAGACCAGCGAGTTCATGAT
>JAGHCP010000086.1 GCA_021160415.1 Desulfurococcales archaeon | reverse complement strand
CTATCTCTTCCTCGACATTTCTCGGTGCCTCCACCCCATCACCCATAATGACCTTAAGCCCGCTGTACTCGGGCGGGTTGTGAGAGGCAGTGATCATCACACCCCCATCAAATCCGTTTTCCTTAACGTAGTATTGAAGGGCTGGTGTGGGTACAAGGCCTGCGTCATATACCCTAATACCCTCGGAAAGAAGTGCCCCCTTAACTATGTGGTGAATAAAGGAGCTCCCTGACCTTGAATCCCTACCTATAAGGAGCTTCGCTCCCGACCCGAAATAATACCCTATGCTGAGGGCCAGTCTTAGCACTTTAGACGGAGTTAACTCCACATTTGTTATTCCTCTGACACCATCCGTGCCGAACAACTTCTCCATTTCAACACACCCGATTGGTGGAGAGACATTCAAGTCAGCATTATATTAAACGTGGCGACACCCTAAAATAATATGAGCTGGTGATGAGGATTAAGGTGTGGCTAGACTCACAGACCTCTAAGCAAAGCACCTTATTAGGCTTCCTAGCTAAGGAACTTAATCGCCACGGCTTCGAAACGATCATAACGTGCAGGGACTACGAATTCACTGCGGAAGCTTTTAAGGTCCTCGGACTCGAGCCGGAAGTAGTTGGGCATTACTCAGAGGGTGACGCTTGGGATAAGGTTCTGGCCGACGTGCACCGCATAAAGGCATTCATCGACTTGCTACGGCACCGTAAACCTGACATACTCGTTTCATACCCTAACCCCGCAGCTGCCCGGGTGGCTTTCGGCGTAGGTATAAAGTATTTAGCCCTTACTGACTCACCTCATTCATCACTCCCGAGCAGGCTATCACTGCCCTTAGCGGATGAGGTCATATTCTCCGAAGCCATACCTACCAAGGAAATTAAGAAGTACGTAACCGACTCCCTTACAAGGCTCTCAACATTTAGAGGGGTGGACGAATTAGTGTGGATTCTGCGCAGAAGACCCATCAGAAAATATGTTGAGGGCTTAGGCTTAAAGCCAGGGAAGTACGTTGTGGTGAGGCCCCATGAGGAAAAGGCGACATACTACAGAGGTCTCAATGTCGCCGTAGATATTGAGTCACTCATCAAGCAACTCTCTTACGAAGGGTATCTCTCGGTCATCCTCCCCAGATACAGGAGCCATGAGCTCTTGGTGCGAAAGCTGGTGAAGGAAGGTCTTAAAGTGATCGCCCTTCACAAAGGATTCGATGGGTTAAGCCTTTCATTCTACGCTAAGGCCGTAATTACGGGTGGAGCGACAATGGCTAGAGAGGCGGCACTACTGATGACTCCTGGAATTACTTACTTCCCACTTGAATTACATGTAAACGAATACGTAGCTATGAAAGGGTACCCACTCCACAAAGTCAGCACAACCCAGGAAATTCTCGACGTTATTAGGAATGCTGAAGGTAAACACCCTCCCTACGAAGAGGTAAGGGAAAAACTTCTGAGGGACTTCGAAGATCCGCTACCCAGAATAATTTCCGCTATTAAGGGTCTTGCAAGTTGATAGTGTTAAACGCTGTTCTACCTGAAAGAGTAGCTGCGGAAGAATATGTTAAGGAGGCGCGTAAGGCTGGATTCGACGGGTTTGAGGTCAGCATTGACTACCCTCATTATTACGAACCCTCAACCATAGTTAAAGCCCTCCAAATAATTAAGTGTGCGGGACTAAGTGTAGCGTACCACCTCCCATGGAGAGATCTATCACTCGCGTCCCCTGCCGAAAACGTGAGAAAAGCATCTGTCAAAGAAATACTGAAAGCAATCGACACTATTGGAAGGCTTGAAGAACATCCTCTCTACTTAGTTCTACACCTCGAAACCTCTCAGAGCAACTGCGGGTTCAGGTCCTCCAAATGCGTTGAAGCAGCGGTGAAGTCACTAAATGAGATAATGCCTGTTACTTCAGACATGGGCTTTGAAGTTCTAGTAGAAACTACTGAAGGAAAGTGTTGCGGAGGCGAGTCCGAGCTCCCCTATATACTGAGGGAAGTCCCTGACGTACATGTGTGCTTAGACGTTACTCACCTCACCCTGTCGAGATGGAGGAGAGTTGGAGTATCTCAGAAGCCCCCTGAAATCATTGAGGATCAAGCACCTATCCTGCTGGAAAGGGTGAGGGCTGTACATATTCACGGCATCATAAAGGATTCTGTCCGCGGGATGCAACCCCATGGAATGATAGGTACGGCGCTCTTGAGAGATATATGCAACACCTTAATCAGGCTAAACGTTATGAATAAGTTGGAGGCTATTACATTCGAGATTTTTAGGGATGTGAAAACCGTTCATCAGCTAAGCAGGCTGAGGAAACTAGTCAAGCAGGTGAAGGAGAGTGCACGGAAGGGGGAGGGCTGAAGACATCATTTTAGGCATCGACGAGGCCGGAAGGGGTCCGGTTATTGGAGACATGTTCATGGCTGGTGTATTGGTTCGTAAGGAGGCGATCCCTCAACTCATCAAAGTCGGTGTGAAGGATAGCAAAAGGCTTACACCATCGAGGAGGGAGAAACTTTTCCCGCAAATAATCCGCGCTTCCCAATGCGTTGTGGTGGTGAGATTCCCACCGAAACGCATAGATTTGGAGGGCCTAACCAAGCTATTCATTGAGGGAATTGCACGGATATTAAATCACGTCACTAAAGAACACGGGTGCCCCAAGGAAGTTTTCGTAGATGCTGTGTCGAACCCTGCAGTGAAGAACATCATTTCGAAACACTTATGCGAGGGCTCGAAACTGATATATGAGCACAAAGCCGACTCAAAATACCACGTTGTTGCAGCCGCGTCAATAATCGCCAAGTACTTAAGAGATAAGCATGTTGAGGCTCTGAGGAGTTTCTACGGGGACTTCGGGAGCGGATATCCCTCAGATCCGAGGACTAGGGAATGGCTCAGAAGTATGGGAGGGAAGTACCCCCCTATAGTCAGGCTTTCCTGGAAAACCCTGAAGAGGATCAGCTCTAAGGGCCTGGGGAGATTTCTGGGGGAGAGCAGCGTCGATCCCTAATTAAGGGTAATTCCACTTATTCCATAGGTGCTGGGATGCCGACCAATCTTCCTCCAGAGGCTAGGGCTAAATGGGCTAAATACCTAGATGCAAGGACGCCTGAGGAAAAACTGAGAGCTCTGGAAGAGTATCTCTCCACGATCCCTAAGCATAAAGGAACCGAGAACCTAAGGGCTTGGGTAAGGAGAAAGATCGCTGAGCTCAGAGAGGAAATCGAGGAGAGAAAAGCCAGGAGAGCGGGTAAGGGAGGACCTTCCTTCTTCATCGAGAAGGAAGGAGCAGCTCAAGTAGTGATTTTAGGGCTACCTAATTCAGGGAAAAGCGCTTTACTTAGGGCATTAACCAACGCAAAACCCTCAGTCTCCGATGTCCCATTCACAACGAAATTCCCCGTACCGGGCATGCTTAGATTCGAAGATGTACAGTTCCAGCTGGTTGAAGCCCCCAGCATGGTTGAGGGTATCTCAAGAGGTGCGATTTGGTGGGGATCTAGGGTTTTGGGGCTGGCGAGAAATGCCGATGCTTTACTTATAGTTCTGGATATTACGAGTGACCCCCTCAAACAGCTGGAAATAATCATGAATGAATTGAGGGAGGCTGGTATTCATCTCCTAAAACCGAAGGGGGAGGTACAGGTAATTAGAAGTAAGGCAATCCACGGAGTCAGAGTCATATCTTTCGGCAGGCTTACTGGGTGCACGGTGGATGACGTCAGAAAGCTTCTTGAGAAGTACGGGATTCATAACGCTGAGGTTCGCATAGTCGGGGAGGTCACACTAGATGACATCGAGGAAGCCATTTATGAAAGAAAGACCTTCAAACCCAGTGTTGTAGTCCTTAATAAAGTGGACCTCGCCCCGAACGCGGCCAGCAAGTATACTTCATCGATAAAGGACGTTCTCCCCTACACACCCGTAGTTCCAGCTTCGGCGCTCACAGGTGAAGGACTGCAGAAACTCCCTAAACACTTATTCAAAGCGACTAAGGTCATAAGGATCTACACAAAAGAACCAACCTCAAACAAACCATCTCGGAAACCCCTCATACTCAGGGAGGGGGCCACCGTTGAGGACGCGGTTAGGAAAATAAGGGAGGATTTCCTCAAATTCTTTAAATATGCAAGGATCTGGGGGCCATCCGCTAAATACCCCGGGGAGCGGGTCGGGTTAGATCACCGATTGATGGACGGCGATGTCTTAGAGATAAGGACCACTGTCAAGGGAATTTAAGGAGGTGGTTAAGGTACCGAAAAGCAGGAAGAAAGCCACGAAGAGGAAAGAAGCTGGCAAGAAGAAAAGGCAGGTCAATATAGACGCCTGGCTTGATAAATACATAATGGACTTCGTCGCGATAACAGGGCTTGATATGCTGGGCCTCAGAAGCAAGGAGGAGTACCTAGAACTCTTAGGAGATATATTAATACAGCTCTACGGCTCCCTAACCTCGTATACAAATGTGAAGACATTAGCGAAAAGATATGCGAGGAACAAGAAACTGCTCGACTCTGTGATCGCTGAGAGGCTAGCATCCTACCTTGACACCTTCACGGAGGAGCAGGCTGAGTTCATTGTCTACAACATAGGTGACTCAGTTCTGAACTTAGCCCCTAAAATCTACCCCATCCTTAGGAAGCTTGAAAGGGATGATTTAGTAAGGGTCTTACGCAGTAAGTGGGCAAATGCATGGTTAAGAAGAAGAACCCCTGTACTTCCCCCGGCTTGCCCTAGATGTGGCTTTAACTCCGTAATGCCTGACATGACATGCGCTGTATGTGGGAACACGTTAAGTGAGGAAGAACTTAAGCACTTCATGAAATTCCGGGAGGAGCTTACATCGGTGCTGCAAGTCCTAACATGTGTGGAACTCAGTAAACTACTGAACCATGAAACAGTGCTCATCAACGGCTCAGGGATTAAACTCCCTTGGGATGCGAAAAGCCCCGTGGACGTTGAAGTCTTCCTCACTAAGGAGGAGAAGAAATTAATTAAGGATGAGTTAATGAGAAGATGCGATAAGCAACATGAAGGTGACAAGGAGTCTAAAGGAAGTGAAGCATGAAGTTTACAGCAATGAAGTTGTGTTAGTTGGGATAACCCCCCTCAATGACGACACCACTGAATTCCTAACTAAAGTGCTTCAGCAAGTGGAGACCTACTTCAGAGGGAAGCTTAAGGCTGTGATCGCAGTCTTGGAAGGTGATATCGGATCAGCAATAACCCTTTACTACAGAGGAGAGGAAGTACTAAGGCAGACCTCCTTCGTAGGAGATCTCAGTAAGGACGTTAAACTAATCGAGTGGAGCATTAGGGAGATACTTTCTTCCTACAACAGGTAGAGCCCAGCAGGTTAAGGGAGAGATCCACCACACTACTCAGGCTTACACGACCGTCTGAAAATTTAACTCCCTCCAACCGAAGCAAACGCTCTTTGAAGCCTGGATTCGGGGCTGACCTGAACGTATATCCCCCTATCCCCCCATCACTCCTAACTACTCTGTGGCAAGGAACTATTAGTGGCTCATCGTTCTCCCTCAATAACCTACCAACCTGCCTCGCAGAGGTTCCGAGCAGGCATGCAATATCGCAGTACGTTGTTACGGCTCCTGCGGGGATTAACTGCAGAAGAGCTTTCAAAGCTACTATACCACATTCCCTGGTACTTACCTCTGGCTTGACTAGGGAGGAATCTCTCACCTCGAAGCAAGGAATCATAGTTGCCTTCCATCCAAAGCTTTCTTAGAAGTAATTATTATCTTACCTGATTCCTCATCCCTCTCAACAATGAACTCAGTCCCCCATTTCTCCACCATGCCTTTCGGCAGGTAGAGGTTGAGAGGCAACGTGTAATATTCGTAAGTATAAACCTTCCCGTTAACCACCTTCCTCCCGATCACTTTCCTTGCAGATGCAGATCTCCTCATCACAGGCATCCGTGAACCCCCTACCCCTTTAGGGGGTGGGATTTAAGGTTTTATCTCTGAAATCCCTACGTGGAGTAAATTTTAATACCTGAACGTTATCACAGGTTCATCCTGAACGTAGCCTTTCCTCAACCGCATCGCTATTTCAGCTTTACTCAGCTCGAAACCGAGGTATAACGCGTGATCTGCCGGCAAATTGAACTCCTCAACAACGGCCCTACCTACACTTAAGGGATCACTCCCTGTGAAGCGTGCCTTAACTTCATGGGTAGATGCGTCATGAACATCCACTACGATAGCTCTCTCATCAGAATCGACGTATACCTTAATGTAGTGTTTCGGGTCAAGCCTGTAAGGCTTGAACGAGGAAACCGTGACGGCTCTTCCGCCATTGAGTGGGGGAGGAGGTACATGTTTCCTGACCTTCTCCTTAACAATGAGGAGATCGATTCCCACATCCACGGGCGGCGACTTACGTACGAAGGCCCTGTAAACCATTTCCCTGGCTAAGAAGGCTTCCTTCACAGCCCCCCTCGATTTATGGCTTGACTCCGTTAACAACACTACCGAAGCCCCAAGCTCAAACGATAAGGGCATTAAGGAAGCGATAACTCCAGAGGTGTCAGCATCTACTAATTCATAAAAGTTAGGCATCCCGAAGAGGTGAGGCAGTTTAATAGAGCTCTTCGACTCTATGAATCTCTTAATACTTTCCGAAAAACCTAACATAGGTGGGCGAATCAGGGGGTCTACAATAACCTTTGTGAGCCCTATACTAAACGCCTCACTCACGACCTTGGTGAGTGAGTTGAGAACATCTTCCGAACAGCTTGGAATCAGCACTAGCGCCTGAGAAGTGCTTAGCTTACCGCCCAACCAGTGAAGTGAGTTTTCATCAACATTCATAACTATATCTAACTCAGAGATGACATCGTCAGGCACTGAGCGGAAATCTTGAACATCTAACCCAACTATGAAGCCCTCACTCTTTAACCTGCTGACAGCACCCATTAAGTCAGCACTACCACACTCAACATCACAACCTACGATGACGCCCTCGACATTGTTTGTTCTTAAATAATGTGAAAGCTGCCCTAGGTCACTTCCATCTTCGACCATGTACTCATAGAACAGGATGACTGGAGGTGGGTCAACAACGAATTTAACGTTTCCCAACCAGAAAAGAGGCTCCTTACTACTAATTACTGACTCAACCCTTCTCTGCAGAGTCCTAATCACGTTCTCCTTAAGAATAACGTCCGCAGGTACATCAGGGGAGAACTTAACACCTTCCAGGAGTGCTTCTATCATTTGAGGCAGATCACCTGCATATAAAGTCCCCTTAACCGCGGGAACGTGAAAAACTTCCTCTATTTTCTTAGCTGACCCCCTCATCAAACCCGGAATTATGACCAGGTCATATTCATTTAGATCCAGAGTGGAAAGCCTTAACTCCTCAACAATAGAAGTAACGCTAGCCAAGCAGGCCACCTGAGCATTAGAGCGGTAAATATCGAACTTCAGATCATTCATCCTTAGCTTACTCACAACTTCCTTTACTATCCCTTCAGCAGCCTGAGTAGTGATTAATAGTATCTTCACCTCGCACAACCATGTGTGGGGTGTCAAGAACAAGTTAAAAATATGCGCCTGGAATACAAAGGATAGGGAGAATGAGTTGGTTGAGAAAATACATGTCCTTAATTTAGAGGGCTACGCCCTTAATGGGATGGTTGAGGATTTTACCCTTGAAGACTGCAAGTGGGAAGGTAAGGTTCGTTTGAGCAGGGTCAAAGCCAAATTAAGGAATGGGGAAGAGATAATGACTGACTGCATGGAATACCCCAGAGCCGCACGTTTATTCGTTCTCCTAGAGAAATACAAGAACCTAAGTAAAAGCATAGTGATTGAAGGGCTTGACGAGGAAGTGATGAAAGGTATTACATATGACCTCGACCTTAAACCAAGGGAGGGGGATGATTAGGACACCAGACACTGAAAGCTTTTATCTACCAACTACTTGACCATGAAGCAAAGATGAGCTGCGTGTAGCTCCCTCCACGTGTTGCTCTGTTATCTATACTGCCTAATTACTTAGCGGGTTTCACCTCCCTCATACCTACCTCGCGGTGAGTGACCCACACAAAGAAGTGGATTCAAACCGAAACTCGCGGGGAAGCCTTTTTCGAACATTAAAATACATCCCGCCCCTAATTATGTGGTGTTTAGGGTATGAGTAAGGAAAGAAAGAAGTTCCGAATGACCCTACCGAAAAGTGAAGAGGATTACCAAAGCATCGAAGAAGAGATTCATGGAGGGGAGGAGGAACATGAGGAAGAGCAGATTCAACTAGGCGGTGGTGAAGACACCACTGTGCTTCTGCTTAACACTATCGCTCACACACTTTCCCATATGGAACTAGATGCCAATAACCTAAACGTGGCGGTAAGAGAGTTAGGGGAGAAGATAGATAGCCTGAGAGAAACCATTAAGACATTAATTAAAGCACTCCTCTACACCTCCATGGAGACTCCTGAAGCACGCAAGAAGTTGCTTAAAGATGTCCTCGAGGAACTACTCAGAGAGTAATCCCGCATTTCATTGGGGCAAGGTTTTTTACCTACTTAACTTCGATGTTTGGTTGGTTGTGAAGCCGTATGAGGTTCTGCCCAAAGTGTGGCACGATGATGGTACCGGTGAGGAAAGGAAAGAAAACTGTTCTTAAGTGTCCGAAGTGCGGGTACGAAGAAGTCTTGAACACCAATAACAGGGACTACAAAATCGAAATTAAGGAAACAGCTCAGAAAGTCAGGACCACTTCCGTGGTGAGTGAAGGGGAGGAGAAGAAAAGAACGAAGGAGGAACTGGAGCAGGAGAAGGAGGAATTCTACGAGGTTTTCCTGGACCTAATGAGCGAGGAGGAAGGCCCCTAAAGTAAAGTAATGCTAATAACCCCGAAGAATTACATCATCTACGGATCTGTGCGGGGGTGCCCGAGCAAGGTCAAAGGGGTCGGGCTCAGGACCCCCGAAAGGGGTGTGAGAACCCCGATGGCGTAGGCCTGCGTGGGTTCGAATCCCACCCCCCGCACCACACTTATGCCCGTAGGGGCTAACTCTTCGATGTCCTGCCAACGTTACCTGGGGGTGCTCTGTAGGTTTTTATCCTGCGTATGCTCTCCAAAACATCCAGCGCTTCCTTAATCGTCAGGTATGATTCATGAAAGGTTAGGTCGCCCGAGGAGATATCATTCAAGGTCTTGCTCAGTTCATAAATCACCCTCTTCTCCAATTCATCTAGAACAGCCTCCGTCGTCGCCGCTATGGCTTCGCTCTCCGACTTAACCACCTTCACCGGTCCGTGAACGGGACATACAACCTCGCCGCTCCTTAAACGGAATAAGGGCAGCCCACATATGGGGCAGGTCTCATTAAGCATAACAGCCCCCGTCCTGAGAAGCTCCGCCATTCTCCTGAGAGCCTCTCTCCTTCCCTCACGCCCTCCCTCCAATACCAACACCGTGTAATGTTGGTGCTTCAGAGTCATTATTTCTTAACCCCTTAATTCTAATTTATTAGCAGGCCACGCAGGTATTTCGTGGGGTTGAGAGAATGTCGGAGGCGACTTCAGATAAGAAATCTCTTAATGAAGCTAAATTAAGGCAGGCTCTTATGTTGCTTGAGAAAATAATTAGTGACTCAAGCGTACCTAGAAACATAAGGAGGGCTGCAATAGAGGCGATGAAGATGCTTAGGGATACCTCCCTATCACCGGGTGTGAGAGCGGCTAATGCCGTAAGCATTCTAGACGAGGTCAGTCAGGATCCCAACATGCCTATGCATACAAGAACAGCAGTATGGAGCATCGTAGCAGTTCTCTCAACGGTTAAGGACTGAAGGGATTCTGGAGTCACTAATGCGAGGATGTTGCTACTATGCCGCTGAGGGTAAGGGTTAGGGGGATTTATTCAACTGCTATTTCAAAGATACTTAATGACGCAGGTATTGAATTGGTTGATGTATCCCCACAAATAGCTGAGAGGCTACATATAGATCCGAGACATGGCCTCCCTGCTGACGCCACAGTGAAGTCCGATGACGATGATCCATCTCAAATGCTGATCCTGGGCTTCCCAGAAGCTGTCGATAAAATCACGGATATCCTTGAAGACACAATTCCATCACTGATAACGTACAGGCCAAGAATAGGGCTGTACTCATGCTTCAAGGCCGAAGTCCTAGGCAGGACTAACCATACCTGCCTTGCTAGCACACCGGTCGGGAAAGCCGTACTTGTTGATGAAAGAGACTGCACACCCGGTAAAGTAATTCCTGTGACAGTCGTTAAGGTTCCTGTCAAGCCCGGGGAGAGATTAGTCGTGTCCAGTAAAGTCAGAGTTGTCGGTAAATACGCCATTGTCGGGTACGGTTCAGGGGTTTCCTTCAGCTCCTTCATAAGGAACAAGGATAGAATAGCTAAGCTCCTTGAGGTGTCAGCAGAACTAATCCGGGACGGATACTCGATTAGGTGGAGAAGCAACGCTGACGAAGCAGACCTTAACGATATAGTTAAAGAGCTCCCAGACCTCACTCTTAAGCTTAAGGAGGTATCGGCACTGCTAGAGAAGGTACATCCTAACGAAGTAATCTACGTCGGGGAACATATGAATATAATTGAGCTAACCTACCCCTCGAAGCGCTTCCTAGATGCTGTGAGAGCTGAAGCATCCCCAACAACGCCCTACCACCACATGCTCAGAACACTGAAGGAGAAAGGTGAAGGCGTCGTTGATCTCCTTGACATAGTGGCTTCCGATGTAAGCAGTGATAAGATGGAGGTATGGGTGAGGAAATGGATACATCAAAGACTCTCCAGCAGGAAGGACGTAGTCGTTCATCACAGGAGAGTGCTGAAGAAAAACGTCCTCCTAGGGAGAATGCAGCCTAAGGAAGTTAAGTCTGAGGACGGAATCCACCTCACACTTAAAAGGACAATTAAGTCAGCGGGGGTGTATGACGGCCTAGGAATCCCGAAGGAGGTTGGTGACTACTCAATAACTCGGGTCACTGAGGGTTCATGGCACATAACGCATGAGTATTTCTCAAGCAACGGCATTTCTAAAGGGCTCTACATAAATATCAACACACCACCTGAAATCCTTCCCGACGGAACCCTGAGATATGTCGATCTCGAAGTCGACGTAGTTAAAATCCATGGCAAAGGATGTAGAATGATTGACAGTGGAGGCTTCAGGGAAATCATTGCGGGTAACGCAATATCTGGAGATATAATTGAGAACGTGATCAAGGAGTTCAGTAAAATCCTAGCTACATACTGCAGCACCGCAAAGTAGCCCAGTTCTTTCGCAAATTATCCTAACACATTCCTGCATAACGGAACACAGATCCTTAGTGGCGTCGACCTCTTCGAGGTCGCCAGAGCTAACCAACTCCTTATAAATTCTCCTCACGTCCTCCATTACCTCATGGTCTTCCTCCAGATACCTTATTCTCGTACTGGAGACCTTCTTACGTTGCAAACCGACTTCCGGCGGAACATCAAGGTATATCGCTAAGTCTGGCTTAAGGACGAATGAATTAACCTGTAAAACCCACTTAACATCGGCTCCTCTAGCCCCTTGATAAGCCACTGAGGAGAAATGGTATCGATCGCTCACCACGGTCTTACCTAGATGGAGCGCTGGTTCTATGACTTCCTTTATGTGGTAGTAACGATCTGCTGCCATGAGGAGCGTCTCCATTACGGACCCGAATCTCTTACCGTATTCACGAATGAGCTTAGTAAATAACTCCGAGTAAGGTTCGTAAGTGTAAACGGAATCAATCCCTGACTTAATGAGGAGGTCAACCACAGCTTTAGCCACGGTTGTCTTACCAGCACCATCAATACCCTCGAAAACTATGAAGACCCCCCTACCCCTCAAACCTGACCTCACCTCCCTCAATGCAGGCCTCAACACCACTAAGATAAGTTAACTCCTTGACATCGCTTCCCTTCAAAACGTAAAGAGGGATTCCCGAAATTATGCATCCAATGATTGTGACAGGATCCTCTTTACCCGTAATTATAGCCTTCGGTGCATTCCCCTTCGCTCTTAGCCCATAGATAACGTAGGAACCCACCGTGCTACCCACCGCGTGAGGAAACATCAAAAGCTTACCACTCACTCTATACTTACCTTCAATCAGACCTTTCTCTACATCGACATCTCCTAAAAAGGAAATCCCGTGATCAATAACCATTACCTCCCCGCAAACCTTCTCCTTAGGCGGTAAAATCTCCCTGACTTTAAGCCTCAACCTAACCACACCCTCTCAGTATCTCGGATATTATCTCGTAGCGATCCTTGATTACAACATCCACTTTGGCTAGTTTAGGGAGGTAGTAAAGAGCCTTACCTGAATCGGTGACTACTGTCCTTATCCCCAGCTTGTCAAGTCTTGTAACTACGGGGCACACATCGAACAACACTTTGATGTTGGGATTTAATCTGTTGAGATGGTCGGGTACGGATACATATCTTCCAGTGATGAGCCATATCTCCGTAGCACCTTCATATCGCCGACAACTACTTAACTCCTTCAGTATTTCGATTAGTTCCTCGCTTGAAAGGTGAGGGCACCCTATAATGTAAAGATCGGGTTTTACGTGGGTCTTACCTCCCTCTTCAATTACCGCTCTAATTTCGCTATCGTCGACCTCAACTTTAGGCAGTTCTTTAATTTTCTCCCCATGTTTCCGCCACCCTGGCGTTACTCCCTCCAGAACAGCCATTGGGGCACCGGAAGTAGCTCCGAACGCCGCTAGAAACGACCTCATCATACCCTCCTTAATACTCTTCAAGCCTTTCACATAAGGTATTTCACTGGGGCAACGCCTCCCTACAGCATATCCTGTTAACGCCGCCTCCAAGTAATTCTTGGGGGTTTCCACCTCAACGACGCAGCGCGGCTTCCTGCCTTCAGGAAGGTGAACCCCTGCGTTATATGCCTTTCCAGTCAAGGCTTCGAAGAGTGCTAAAGGACCTCCCTCCCTATTTGTGTATGCACCTAACACTGAGTTCGCAAATAATACGGCATTGCTTTCAGCCCAAGCTATGTGCTCCCCCGCTTTAGGCTTCCTGATGAAGTAAGGAGCGCATGTGAATGCCTTGGCGCCCATCGATCTCAACGCACTAACCACCTTAAGCTGCTTGCTCAGAACTTCGTCACTAAAGTTCCTTTGTTTATAGCCCTGAATCACTGCGTAGGGATTGGCCGTGGTAAAAACCCTGAAAGATGCTCCCTCAAAGGCCAGGGACTCTATGAAGTCGATGCCTGCATCCCCTATATTGAAGTAAGATATTCCGGAGACGTGGGCGTGAGAAATATCTATGAGTGAGTCAGCACCCAGCACTTCACCGACCTTCACAATAGCGGTTAACGCCTTACTGACTACCTCACCGTACTCCCCTTGCAACATCTGTTCCTCTTCCTTATTCAGGAACATATCGCCACCTCAGGAAGGCCTCATGAATTTCCCCTTTTCCCTTATGGAGGCTGTAGCGTCCAAACCCATTTTAGCTGTGACGCCATCAGCGGCGCTAGGATCCAGCGTAGACCCCCTTGCCGATTTAATGATTACTAAGTCTCTATCTGCTTGAAACCTCGTCGCTATCGCCCACTCAACGTCATAGCTACTATCAGGGTCAATATCCTCGTCGACAATAACCACGTGCTTCAAACTAGGGTGTGCACCGAAGGCGGCCATTATTGCGGTTTTGGCATCCCCGTCAACGTTCTTCGTTATTGAAATCACTGCATGCAACCATCCACCTCCAGCAGCCGTTAACCTCACTTTGTGAACCTTAGGAACAGCCTTCCTTACAGCATCCCAGATACTTGCCTCCTTAGGGAAACCCATAAGGAGCTTGTGTTCATTACCCCCTGGAAGAATTGCGTGAAACAAGGGCTCTGAGGCCTTATTGATGTAAATACCGTCTACCTTAATTAAGGGCTGCTTCCTTACACCGTCATAAAGGTTTAATAGATCCACGAAGGGACCCTCATCCACTAACTCCTTAGATATTCTCCCCTCAATAACCACAGACGCCGACACCTGGACGGGGAGACCGTACTTAGGTGTGTAACTTACCACCACATCTTCACTCATCAACGACCCGTACACCCCGAACTCAAATTGGCCGTAAGGCGGTGAGGTGGACGCAGAAAGTAGAAGAAGAGGGTCGCATCCAATCATAACGGCCACAGGTGTTTCCATACCGCTGCGAACATTCTCTGTGTATATTCTATACAGGTGCCTGGGTACTAACCTCACCGCGAAGCCTTTCCCTGGAATTAACATGAGTCTGTGCACTGAAGCGTTAAACGAGTCCTCCCCTGGGACCTTCGCAACCAGTATCGACGACGTTATGTACCTGCCGCCATCACCCTTAAAGAACTTTATAGCGGGTAAGGTCTCAAACGACCCGCCATAAGGCTTAAAGTAATCGCTGAATGATTCCTCAATAAATGATGCTTGCCCTCCCCCTTCTAAGCTCTTGAGGAGCTTCTCATATGCTTCCCCATCACCAGAAACACCCATCAACCAGTATAGAGTTGAACGGTCGCCAACAACATTACTCACGACTTTAAGATTTGACCCGCTAACCTCGAATTCAATGGCTTTCCTAAGGTTCTCAGCTTCTTTGATCCTTCGTGTTGGTTCAAGCTCGAATGAAATTCTATCCTTAAGTCTGATTAGAGCCCCCATGTTATTCAGTCTATCAATTAAATCGCTCAGATAAAGCATCCCTTCTCACCACCCACTTCTTGATACTCACTCCCAAGCCTAATATAACCGGCTATGAGCCCCCTCACCTCATCTTTAACAGGTGTTTTGATCTTTAGAACCACTTCCCCATTCCTTAACTTCACGGACTCAATTATCCCCACGCCCACATCTTCATATTTTCGGCCCACAAGACCTACTAAGCAACCGCGTAGGTCTTGAGGTGTGAAGAAATATGCCTTAACACCTTCTGTAAAGTGCTGCTCCTTAACCCTGTTCTCGGTTAGGACATAAACCGAGTCACCCAGTTTTGAGGCGCGGAGGATCTTCCCGGCTCCCTTCAGCTGAGGAATGACCTCCTCAACCAATCCTCGCGGTATTTCAGCGCCGCCGAAAATCCTTGACTTCATAAATGGGACCTTACTTAACGAAACCTCAATAACGCGTGAGTCCAGGAAATACTTCCTGTAGAGATCTCTCCTCAAGTACCTACGGGCCGCCCTATCCCGTTCTCTGATTACCTTGGGCGGCGGGAGATATAGCACTTCAGCGCCTAGAGATGCGGACCGCATGAAGGTGTAGGCGTCGACATCAGTTACAAGTATGTGGGTTGGTCTCAACCACCTAATCATACCCGCCTTAAACATAAGGGCCTTAACGCCGCTGATCCAGCCGTCGGTGTTTACTACTAACGGAGCTCCCTCAGGTACAAGCCTAGAGAGATCGCTGACGGCGCAGAGAATCTCATCCTTGCAGACGTGGGGGGCGATGCAGCCCACGAACCTTAGGACGTCATGCCCTAACTCCCTCTGCCACAGGAATGTTTCGGTGACTTTCTTCAGAGCCACAGTGCCCGGGAGAGCGAGGTCTTCCTGACCCACATCTGCCTCTAGGAGGTAGACAGTCTCACCTCGACTCGTGAAGTAGTTTGATATAAATGCAGCTGAAGATGTTTTCCCTGACTCCACGGGGCCCACTATAACAACTTTCAGTGAGCCCTCCTCGGAGTAGTAGCTCCACAATGACTCAGCAATCCTCAACCATTCTACGACGACTTCATCGGAAGGACCCACCTTCGCCGCCTCACCGCCTTCCCCGACCCTGATGTCTAAGGTCGAATCCCTTAAGGCGAGCATTGCGTAACTCCTGAACCTGTGTATAGTTAGTGACGCTCCCTCAACGTACGTTGCTCCGAGAAGAAGGACCTCCCCAGAAGCAACGGTGACTTTAGCAGGTCCCGAAACTCTCACCACATCTCCCTTCTTCAGGGTGAGATACACTTCAAAGACCCTTTAAAATCTGGAAAGTTTCTATAAATCGATGCTTGAATCCGAACTTCGGGAAGAGTGCCGCCTTATGAAGGCAGCACTTAGCAAGCTGAGAAGGGAGTTGCGCTTACTAAAGAGAGAAGGGCAACACCTCATGAAGGACTGCGGCATAGGGGAGGCTTTCATCTCGGCCCTTGAGGGGTTAAGACCTAAGAGCTGCGTTGAGATTGGGGCGGGGTTAGGATTCCTAACCCGGTTCATCAGGAGGTCCTGCAGTAACGTCATAGCTGTGGAGTTAGACCTTAGGCTACTACCGTACCTAAAAGGTTATGTGAGCGACTTACTTAATGTGCATATCGTAGGCGGCGACGGGCTTCACATCATATCTGGAGGTCATCTATGCGACACTATCGTATCAAACACCCCATATAAGATAACGGGCCCTCTGATAGCTGGAATAGTTAAGTCAGCGGCTAAGGCGGCTGCTATAATGGTTCAGCAGGAAGTCGCTGATAGGCTCACTTCACCGCCTGGGGATAGGAAATACGGCAGGCTCACGGCGTTTGTGAATAGCTTTATGAGCGTGGAGAGGGTCAGGACCTTCCCGCCTGAGAGCTTCTTCCCAAGACCTAAAGTGAACTCCACACTGATCGTTCTGAAGAGATTCCGGGAATGGTCACCATCTATGCTGGGGTATGAGCGTTTCCTTAGGGATCTATTCACGCAGAGGAGAAAGGTCCTTGGAAAGGTTTTGAGGGAAACCTTTCACTGCGTAAAGACGGATGTCGCTGACGACATTAGAAAGCTCCGTGTTTATCAACTCTCACCTCCCCAACTCTTGAAGATCTACGACGACCTGCTGAGAAGCGGTAAGTGCTGAAAGACTGCTCCTGAGTATAGCCATCAGAACCTATTCCTACCGAATCTTCACACCGTCTCTTAACGCAATATTGAGTGCCGCTATGATATCTTTAGCAACACCTTTTATTTCGGGGTAGGCCGACCGCAGGATAGCTAAGGCCTTATTACTTCTTTCTTCATTCACTACGTAAACTTCGCAGTTCCTCTGAGGCATCAGTTTAGCAATTCTCCTAGCTTCCTGACTCAACCGCCTTTCAGGAGACCCTACCTTAATTATCGTATTCTTAGGTGATAGCAAGTCAACTAATTCGCCCACCTCACTAGCTAACTCCTCCGAGCTTTCAACGTATCCATACCGTAAAAGCAAGTCATCTAGGAGAGCCACGTACGCTATTTTGCTGCCTAGGTCAATACCCACCTGCAAAGTATTCCCCCTACGACCCGCGATAAGTAAAGCGATCTTCCAGACATTCGCCCTGTTTACGACGTAGATCTGTGCAGATCCCTCCACGTAGGATCTGCACTCATCATCGGCAATCACCGTACCTTCATCCATGCGTAGTGGGAGGCTTTCAGGGACTCTGAAATCAACCTTCAAAGTTCTAAGCACTTCCGCTACATTCCTAAATAACCTCGGATCGCACACCACTATCGTCGGTGGGAAGCCCTTACCACGCAGCAACTCTCCACTCCCCGTAACAGATTAAGCTCGACGAAATCTTGAATGCTGGAATACTTAAAGGTGATCCTGAAGTTGGTTATGGAAAGGGGGGAAGCTTGCTGAATCTCTGGGGAACTGGCAACACGTTTGTTTGGTTACTTATTAGAGCTGCCCTTCTTTTCCTCCCCGCTTTGACTGCTAACTCGGCACCCTTAGTTATGAGGAATATCCTCCGGAAACGGAGATTTACACCTGTTGATGGCGGGCGAACCTTCCTTGACGGGAGGAGGGTGTTCGGAGACAATAAGAGTTGGGAAGGTGTAGCTGCAGGAACAATTACTGGGACAGTGGTTGGGGCGATATACTCAGCTATTACTGGATACTCCCTCTGGATCGTTTATGGGTTCCTCATGGGTTTAGGAGCTATGATGGGGGATTTACTTAATTCCTTCCTTAAAAGGAGGTTAAACCTGGAGCCCGGCGATCCTTTCATACCTTTTGACCAGCTTTCCTTTCTTTACGTGGCTTACTTATTCACCCTCCCCCTAAATGAGTTGGAGGGTGTGATTAAGCCGTACGACTTGCTTATAGCGACGTATCTAGTATTGGTGCTTCATCCGCTTACCAATCTAGTGGCGTATTGGATGAAAATGAAGGATAACCCTTGGTGATCAAATTAAGCCCTCTCGGAAAGGTACTTCATTAATATCCTGTAACGAACGTACTTATCCTGCGGGGAAAACCTATGGGGATGAGCAACAATAGTTGCTTCCCCGCAGACTGGGCATCTATCACTTAATGTATACCTTCCACACTTGGGGCATTTCCTCATTAGGAATCTCATCAGTGTTTCTCCCTCTGAAAAGCGAAGATCACGCTCGACCTCTTAGCTAACCTCTGAGCGTTCTCGATGTAGGATGATAGAACTTTCTCAGCCTTCTTGTAGTCTATAGATGAAACTTCGATTCTGTATCTCGGGGCTCCGATGCTATAGATCCTTACGGCAGTGTCGGAAGGCACTTCAATCTTGCTGAGGGGTTCCTTAAGAACCTTCCTTATTCTCTCAACACCGTCGCTGGCGGTGCTCCACGCCGTTATAACGCCGCGGATCCTGACCTTCTTCACTTTTATGTGCTTCTTAACTTCCTCCATCAGCGGCTCAATCCATTCCTCAGGGACACCTGCATCCCTTAATGCGTCTGGACCTCTGTATGCGGCCTCTTCTAGCCCTGCGTAGATCTCACCGTAGTAATCCTCCAGAGGCCATCCTGCTTCCTCGTAAGCTTCATCAAGTCCTTTCCCCAACTTCTTAGCTGCTATTTCAAGCATTTTCTCTGCTCTCTGAGCTCTCTTAAACTCGAGCATTTTCCTCCTCTGCTCTGTTGCGTTAACTCTCTTCATCGATACGTCAATATGACCCTTCCTCTTATCTACCCTGATTACCTTAACTACTACTTTCTGGCCTTCCCGGACAAAATCCTTGATATCCCTTACCCATTTAGAGCTTACCTCAGACCAAGGAAGGTACGCCTCCTTACCACCATACTCATCAAGGTCCAAGTAGGCTCCGTAATCGAAGACCTTCTTAACGGTCCCTATCACTAACTCACCTACCCTTGGCAAGTGCCTTCTCTTCCTAACCATATCTGATCGCCTCAGGTAGATTACAACGAAGAAAATAGGGTTATGGGTTAACCCAGAATCTTCACTACCTCGCCAAGAACCTTGGCTTTCCCACCTGTAGGCTTAACCAGTAATGTCCCGCACACCAAACATCTCACAGGGAAGGTTGCATGGTCAAATATTACTTGCTCATTCCCGCAGGAAGGGCATCTAACCTTAATGAACCTCGACTTAGGCATGGGTATAAGGATCTTCCTCTTCTTCATTACCTAATCACCTCAACCAGCTCAGCCTTCTTCAACCTGATACCTCTCCTGTGCGATATATATCCGCATTGAGTGCACTTAAGCTTAAGCACCACCTTCTTTGTGACTTTGGCGAACCTTTTCTGCTCGGGCTTCCTCTTACTGCCATATCCTTTGTTCTTCCTTTCATATCTTCTCTGACCCTCAGCTAAGGCCCTCCTCTTCCCGGACTTGTAAATAACTACTGTGTGGATTGTGTGAGTCCCGCACCTCGGGCAGTAGGTCCTTATACGCTTAGGGATCTTCACGGCTTCTCCCTCTGAGGTATTATCCCACCCACTAAACCTTTATACTTTACCTCCTACCGACGATCCCCTTACGTTCCTCCTCAGACCTCACCTTAACTATTCCTAAAGACACAGCACAGCTGACGCAGTAGCACTTCCTCACCGGGTACCTCGCTATAATAGCCCCCTTCTTCTCTAGTTCAGCGGCTAGCTGGGGATCTACAGGCGAGTACCACCTCGTAATACATATCGCCTTATCCTCAGGGACAAGGCGGCCGCAGCTGTCACACTGAATCATCCTCACGGATCCTTTACCGCCTTTATGCCTGCCACGATTCTCCCTCTTCTTAGGCATATCGAAACACCTGAACCTGCGTGTAGTATAGGTTTTTAACCTTTATTCTGTGGAGTCAGGAGTTATAAAGATACGGCGTCAGTACTTCCTTGCGTACCTCATGTATGTGTAGGCACGACCCCCACATATAGGGCACTTCAACTCGCTACCAGCATCGACCTCCTCATCTAAAGGAGTTCCTAAGGCCTCAGCACCTAAGATTTCAGCAACCCTCTCCGCGCAGGCTGGTTTCCCGCACCAAGGAATCTCAACCACCCCTCCCTCAACCAAATGGTTCTTGGCCTCCTCTAAATCCTCAGTTCTCAGAATCCTTGACTTGAAAGCCTTCCACGCCCTCTCTCTCAATGTGTCGTTAACCTCTCTCCCCACCTGAGTAATTTTCTCAGGTAGCTCATCAACCGACACACGCATTTTCTGCCCTGTGTCACGCCTGTAGAGAGTCACGTAACCTCCCTGCACCTCCCTAGGCCCTAGGTCCAACCTCAGCGGTGCGCCCTTCAGATCCCACACATTAAACTTCTCTCCAGGGGTTATGTCCTCCCTAAGATCAGCTTGCGCTCTGAAACCGACTTCCTTCAGCAACCTTTCCAGCTCTGACGCTTGCCTCACCACCCTTTCCTTCATTTCTGCATTACCAGCCGGAATGGGTATTATGACTATCTGAACTGGAGCTACGTTGAAGGGCAGCACCAAGCCCTTCTTATCCCCATGAACACCTAATAAGGTGGCTATGACTCTCTCAGAGATTCCGTACGACGTTTGCCAAGCGTAATCGATGCTCTGATCCTTCTTCTGGATCCTCACCTCAAAGGCCTTCGTGAAGTTCTGCCCTAAGTTATGAACAGTCCCTATCTGGAGCACCCTACCGTCAGGCATCAACGTATCGAAAGCTATTGTGTATATTGCTCCAGCGAATTTGTCCCATTCAGGCCTCTTCGAAACCATGTAAGGGATGCCTAACTGGTCGAAGAACCTCCTGTAAATCTCAAGCGCTTCCTTAACCTGCCTCTCCGAATCAGAAAAATCTGCATGCACCGTATGGGCCTCCTTAAACATCGAGACCTCCCGAACCCTAAGCATCGCTCTAGTGGCACTCGTTTCGTATCTGAAAATGCTTACAACTTGGTAGTACTTCTTGGGGAGTTGCTTGTAGCTCTTAATCCACAGGGACTCCATGTAGGTGAGTGAGGTTTCGCTAGTGGGCCTTAAAGCGAGCTTTACGTCGAGAGGCTCAAGACCTCCATGAGTGACCCAATACACTTGGGCTTCAAAACCCCTAACATGTTCAGATTCCTTAGCCAGTATGGTTTCTGGGATGAGGAGAGGGAGAAGTATCTCTTCATGTCCCGTAGAGTCGAGGAGCTCGCGCATCAAGCTCAAAACATGCTTCCTTAGTTTGAACCCGTACGGTAGCCAAACTCCCATCCCCTTAGCGGGATACCTGCCGTAATCATAAATCTCCGCCTCACTCAACACCCAATCAAACCACACCGTGAATTCCTTACCTAAGTCCCGGTAAATGTTACCCATTCCTCAACCCTTAAGCAATGGGGGGAACTCAGGTAATTAATGCTTACTTCACCAACCACAGCTCCCCCTGGTTCTTTGCCTATCTGAGTTAACTTTGCTTGAGAGGAGTGAAAGGAAAACCTAATTAACCCTAACTCTTATCCCTTCTTGGTGCCGCGGTAGTATAGCCCGGCCCAGTATGCGGGCCTGTCGAGGCCCACGCAGAAAGCCCGTGACCCGGGTTCAAATCCCGGCCGCGGCGCCACCCATCACGTCGGGTATGATTTAAATACCCACGCCTGAAGCTAAACCGGAGGTGTCATACGTGAGTACTATGTATGCTGAGCTAGGCAGCCTCAAGACGGGGAACTTCATAGTAATCGATGGAGAGCCTTGCAGAATTGTTGAGATAAGCAAAGCTAAGACAGGGAAACACGGTAGCGCGAAAGCCCACGTAGTGGCTATAGGTATCTTCACAGGGAATAAGAAGACATTAGTAGCCCCGGTAAGTCAAAGGGTCGAGGTACCAATAATAAATAAAAGGACAGGGCAGGTCATAGCGGTAACTGGAGACACTCTCCAACTCATGGATTTGGAAACCTATGAAACTTTAGAGGTTGAGATGCCCTCCGAAGAGGACCTAAGATCAAAGCTTCAGCCGGGCGCTGAAGTCGAGTACTGGGAAGTTATGGGTCAAAGGAAAATAATGCGGGTTTTAAAGACCGCCTAACACCTCACATATTTTACCTTCAAGAACCCAACTAGTTGTTAGGGAACCTGATGAGAGGCTTAGATAAACTGAAGTACGCAGTAGCGTCCTTCATTAAGGGTGGGGGGAGTTACGAAGAAGCCGTTAATTCCTTCAGTAAGGAACTGCAGAAAACGCTGATATCGGCCGACGTTAACGTGAGGGTTGTCCTTAACCTTACAAAGGAAATTAAGGAAAAAGCGCTTGAAACGGAACCACCCCCAGGCATTCTTAAGAGGGAATGGTTCGTAAAGATCGTTTACGACAGCCTCGTACAGCTCTTCGGCGGAGAAGCGCCTGAAGTAACGCCGAGAAAGCTCCCCTGGATCTTGATGCTTGTAGGTATTCAAGGATCAGGGAAAACGACAACGGCAGGCAAAATAGCGTACTTCTACAAGAGGCGGGGATATCGCCCAGGCTTAATTACCACCGACACCTACAGGCCTGCGGCATACGACCAGCTCAAACAGATCTCTGAGCAGCTTGGAGTTCCGTTCTACGGCGAGAGAGACAGTAAAGACCCTGTGAGAATAGCTTCTAACGGGCTTAAGCACCTCCTCAAGGAGGGAGCCAACATCATAATCGTCGACACAGCAGGGAGACACGGATATGGGGAGGAGGAATACCTGCTTAAAGAGATGGAGGAGTTAGGCAATGCCATAAAGCCAGATGAAGTGATGCTCGTCATAGACGCCTACATAGGGCAGAAAGCCTACGACCTCGCCAAAAGATTCCATGAGAGAACCCCGATAGGATCAATAACTATTACGAAACTTGACGGAACCGCTAAGGGAGGGGGCGCGATATCCGCAGTAGCTGCTACTGGTGCAAGGATAAAATTCGTGGGCGACGGGGAGAAGCTTGAGGATCTTGAGCCCTTCAACCCTCGAAAGTTTGTTTCAAGACTTCTGGGCTTAGGTGACCTTGAAACACTTCTGGATAAATTCAAAGCCTTAGAGGAGAGTGAGGAGCTCGAAAGAAGGTGGGAGAAAGCCATACTCACTGGTAGACTCACTCTGCGAGACCTCTACGCCCAAATAAAGTCCCTCAAGAAGCTAGGTCCTCTAAGGAAGGTACTCCAAATGATACCGGGTCTCTCAATGATGCCTATAGACGACGACAAGCTACATCTATCCGAGGAGAAAATGGATAAATGGCTACACATCATGGAGTCGATGACTTATTCCGAATTAGATAATCCACACATAATTGACAGAAGTAGGATTAGGAGAATAGCCCTGGGTTCCGGCACATCCCCTGAAGACGTTAAGGAACTCCTTAACTACTACGAAGCAACTAAGAAGATGCTTAAAACAGTGAAGAGAAGGAAAGGAATATTCAGGCGACTCGGTGTAGGGAATGTCTTCGGGTAAGGGAAAAGGAGTACCTCATGACATAATTGATAAGGCGAAGGAAATACTGAAGCGTTATGCTTTATGCGATACGTGCTTAGGGAGGCTCTTCGCGACCTACGGTCTCGGAATAAGTAACGCTGAGAGAGGGAGAGCGCTTAAAACAGTGATTTCGATGAACATACACTCACGCATACTTTCAGGGGATAGGAAAGCCTTAGAAGATCTTGAGATCCTTGCGAGAAACGGCGGGGGGCCCTTCCTTGAGTTGGCGAGAAGGTACGTAGGGGAAGTCACCGTTAAACGCTGCTTCATCTGCGGTAATAAACTGCAGGACCTTATAGGCAAACTAACAGTGCAAGCCATTAAGCAGCTGGGGTCTGTGGAGGGCAGAACTTTCTTGGTAGGCGTGAAGAAAGGATCAAAATATGAAGAAGTCGAGAATAGCGTGGCCTTAACACATAGCTTAACTTCCTGGGAATCCATCAGGAGAGAAATCAAGAGGGAGGTAGGGAAAAGGATTCAGAGCTTCACAGGCATGAAACCGAGCTTCCGAAACCCCGATATCCTGATATTGATTGACCTCAACGAAGAGCAGGCTACTGCAGAGCCCCTCCCCCTGCATATCTTGGGTAGTTACTTGAAGCTCGGGAGATATATCACGCAGATGAAATGGATAGGTAAGGAAGGTAGGAACTACACTTTCTCAGTGGAGGAATCCGTTAGGAAAATCGTTAAACCAATCGAGGGTGAGGACGTCGTCTTCCATGCGTCAGGGAGGGAAGACGCTGATGCCAGAATGCTGGGGGGAGGTAGACCTCTCGTCGTGGAAGTGAAGAAGCCTAGGAAAAGGTCAGTGGATCTCAGGAAACTCAGTACTGCAGGCAGCTCTCCCCCATGGGTCGTTCTGAAACTAACGCAGTACGTGCCTCCGGAAACGGTTGAGAGAGTTAAATCTACACCTTCCCGCAAGGTGTATAGAGCAATTACATACTCAAATCAAGAAGTTACTGAAGATGACGTTGAAGCAATAGAGGAAGTTTTCAAGGATGCTGAAATCACTCAGAGAACTCCCTCACGAGTCCTTAGAAGGAGGAAAGACATTGTGAGGATACGTAAGGTGTACGGAGTTAAGGGGGCTTTACTAACTCCCCATGTCGTTGAGTTCTTGATATACTGCGATGGCGGGCTATACGTTAAGGAATTAGTGAGCGGCGACGGCGGCAGAACTAAGCCCTCATTCAGCGAGGTTACTGGCAAATCTTTCCAGGTAATATTTCTAGATGTTCTTAAACATGAAGGTGTTTCAGCAGGAGCTTAGGCACTATTAAATGTTTATAAGGAAACCACAACCTAAAACCTTAGGTGCGGGAAGTGGTTAAGGCTTCACAGGGCCCGAGGCACAGAACTAGGAAAATACTGCGGAAGCATGTGAGGGAGAAAGGGGCCGTACCGCCTCTGAGCCTCGTTATGCATGAGTACAGCGTCGGCGATAAAGTGTACATCAAGCCGAACCCCGCCATCCACAACACGCTCCCCCACAGGAGATACATCGGGAAGGTCGGGAAAGTTATAGGTAAGAGGGGAAGGGCCTACATAGTTGAGGTGTTCCTCGGAAATAAGAGGAAGGAACTAATCCTTTACCCTGAACACATAAGGCCAGCCCCTGCGTGATGATTAAAAATGAAGATTCTTCATACACGTAACTTAACTTACTCTGAAGTATCTAAGATACTGGACGACATCCGAGGGCGGGGATATGAGCTAGATCAGTTAGCGCTAAGAGTGAATGAATACGTGAAGAAATTCAGCAAGTGCAATGATTGGGAGAATCTCCTCAAAGATTTAAGTGAGATGGGACTAAAGGAAATAACCGCTGTGATGATCGCTAATATAGTCCCTAAAAACGAGGATGAGGTTAAAGCTCTCCTGAACTTCGAAGCTGAGGATCTCCCACACGAGAAAATCGAGGAGATTCTTCAGAAGGTCTCTCAGCACTGCTGAAGGGGAATTTTGCAGGAGGTCATCCAATTATGGATAAGCATAGAGGTAGACGGGAGGATAGGAGAGTAGCTAGGGAGGAATATGCAATAATTCTGGACTACATGCCCCAAGGAAATCCCGTGGACAGACATCATCCCTCACACCGTTCTAGGCCGATAGCCCAAGCGTTGGGTGACAAGTACTTCACGTTGCTGGAGTTTTACCCGAAGGCCGGGGTGACCTTAAGCCAGGGAGAGAAGGTGTATGTTGGCTTTCACCATAAGGAGCTCAGGGATAAGGTAGAATTCGTGTGGGGGGAACCCCTTATATATGATGACCTAACCGGGGTTGCGAAGTCGTTTCTACCTGAAGCTGTCAGGAAGGTAATACTGGAGAAGGAGAAGGTCTTCGTGACTTTCTTCAACGTAGCTGCCCCCCTAACGATTAAGCTACACAGTCTTGAGCTTCTCCCCACCATAGGTAAGAAAACAATGTGGGTCATCCTTGAGGAAAGGAAGAAGAAACCCTTTGCAAGTCTTGAAGACTTGAGGAAGAGGTGTAAGATTCAAGACCCTGTTGAGGTCTTAACTCAGAGAATAATTAGCGAACTGAAAGGTGAGGAAAGATATTACCTGTTCCTTGACCCCCCTCCCGGGGTTGAGAACGCTATCGTACTAGGTTACCTTCACAGGATTTACAGGATGCTCAAGCGGGAGGAAGGATTTGAGGAGGGTTAGGGTAGTAATTGTCGAACCTGAAGGAAAAATAAACATGGGTTTCATAATCAGGTTAGCCAAGAACTTCGCAGTGGACGATCTCTGCGTTGTGAATCCTAAGTTCCCTATAGATGACCCTGAAGTTGCTGAGTTCTCCGCTAAGGCGTCGGACTACTTAAGTAAGGTTAGGGTGGAAAGAAACCTTAAGGCTTGCTTAAAGGGTGCATCCCTCACCGTATGCACCACATCCAAAGGGCATTCTGAGAAGGATGTGCTGAGGCAAGGGGTTCAACCGTCGGTGTTAAGGTCCATCGCTGATGACTACGAAGACATAGCGCTGGTTTTCGGAAGGGAGAGCGTTGGGTTAACAAGGGAGGAACTTAAGCAGTGTGACGTCATCTCCTCACTAAGTACAGGAGATGACTACAATGTTATGAACCTCTCGCACGCCGTCGCAATCTACCTCTACGTATTTAGAAGGATGCCGGGCGAAAACATTACGAAGCCCTGCAACCCCCATACCCTCGAAGCAATAAGAAAACTCCTAGCCTCACTCGCAGAGCTAGTTAGGGATGAAAGAGAGGTAATCGCCCTTAAGCATCTAATCTTCCGAGGGGGTCTAAGGCAGCCTGAATGTGGAGCGATCTACAAGTTCCTGAAGGAAGTTCATGCTGTGTTGCTTAAGTCGCATTCTAAAAGCCTTAAAAATCCGTGAGTCACTAAGTCGTAGGTGTGTTGAATGCCTCTAAGGCCTGCCAGATGCTATAAGGACCTGAACAAACCTCCCTATACTAGGAAGGAATACATAGACGGCATTCCGCAGCCTAAGATAACGAAGTTCGTGATGGGTAACACTGAAGGTAACTTCGACGTTGCTGTGGAGCTAATTTCCCTGGAATATGCGCAAGTGAGGCATAATGCTCTAGAAGCTGGACGTGTGATGGCCAACAAGTATCTTTCGAAATACGTGGGTGAGGATAAGTACCTGCTCATAATACGGCAATACCCACACCACGTCCTAAGAGAGAATAAGATGATGGCTTTCGCAGGGGCTGACAGGCTCCAGGATGGTATGAGGCAAGCATTCGGGAAACCCATAGGTACGGCCGCTAGGTTAAGACCGGGCAGCGCAATAGCTGAAGTCAGAGTTCCGAAGGAAGCTATACCTCAGGCGAAGGAAGCCTTGAGGAGGCTCAAGGACAAGCTTGGAGTTAAAACTAGGGTAGTCATAAGGGAACTAAAGTAATGCCTGAGTCCATAAGTGATTACTACAATTTCGATGAGGAAGTTATTTCTCAAGCTTTCCTGAAACACCGCCCCAAGAAAGTGTTGGTTCAGCTCCCTGAAGGGCTGAAACATTTCTACCCCACCTTACTTGAGAAGCTTGAGAATATCTCTGAGGGCTTAGGGCTTCATAACATTGAATTCCACATCGACGCCTCCCCCATTTACGGGTCATGCCTCATGGACCTCACGTTAACATCAAGGCATGACCTAGTACTACATTTCGGCCATAAAGAGTACCCCTATTGGAGCCCCCCGCAAAACGTCGTGTTGATTGATCTCCAATACAAGGGAATGCCAACAAGTCAAACCATCCAAGATTTAGTCCGTGAGTTGGTGGAGGAAGGCGTCAAGAGGGTGGGGATCTACGGCACGGCGCAGCACGATATTGGGAAAATCGCCGAGGCTTTCAAAAGAGAGGGGATTGATGTCGCAAACGATGCGTCACGTGCAGTCATTTTCGGTTGTTGGTACTCAGACCTACCTTCTCTGCAAGGGGCTGAAGCATACATCATTGTTGCTGGGGGTGAGTTCCACGCCCTCGGTGCCGGTTTAGCATTGGGAGGCACTGGGAAGATTTACGCACTCGATCCCTACACCAATAGCTACAGTTTTATGAATCCCTACATAGAGAAAATCCTGAGAAAGAGATACTACCTGCTGATGAAGGCTGAGGACATGAGTTCTTTCGTCATTATCGCAGGCATATGCGGTCAGTTCAGGCCCGCGGTAATAAACAGGCTAAAATCCCTCATCCAGAGTAAAAGGCTCAAATACACAGTAGCTGAAGCCCCCTACGTAACTAAGGAGGCCTTAGGTAACTTAGATAACCCTTACGTGGACGCCTTCATAGTGACTTCCTGCCCGAGACTACCGATTGACGATCTCTCAGATTACCATAAACCCGTGTTAACCCCTGGAGAAGCGTTTATGGTTTTGGAGGGGAGTATGGGGAGGTATATCTATCCTTGGTGAGGAGGTTCAGCAAGAAATCGCTGGAGATCCTCCTTGAAGAAACTCCTCAATTCCGGAGCCCGAAGAGGGAACTTGAGCAGTACGTAACACCCTCCGACATTGCTGCTGAGTTGCTGTGGGAGGCGTTCATGAAGGGTGACTTGGAAGGAACCGTATATGACTTAGGTTGTGGAACTGGGAAGCTCGCTTATGGATCCCTTCTCCTAGGTGCTAAGGGTGTGGTATGCGTCGACATAGACTACGAAGCTCTTCATCAGGCGAAGGAGTTCTTAAGCAAAGTCTGGAAGTCCCCTAACGTGGACTTCATTCAAGCCGATGTAAGAGGAGAGGATTTCTCACGCCCGCCCAAGAACTGCGTTGTTGTTATGAACCCGCCCTTCGGGGTTTGGTCAAGGGGTGCTGACATCGATTTTATTTTAAAAGCAGCGCACCTCTGCAGAAAAGGGTACTCAATCCACAAGGCGTCGGAAGGCTTCAAGGATGTCCTCGATGAATTGGTTGTTGACGGTCTCTTAACTTCGTACAGGATTTTAGATAAGGTCAAGTTAAGGCTGGGGATGACTATGGAGGCACATACTAGGAAATCCTACTACGTTGACGCCTACTTACTTACCTTTAATAGTGGGGGCATATAGATGTCTCTGAGGGTGACGCGTTGCAGAGAATAGATGAGCTGAGGAATAAGGATGTACTCCCAGGCGACGAACTCTGCGTCATTGAGGAATTCCTTCCCGGATACGGAACGTTCGAGAAGGAAGGTGTTGTCCGAGCTGCTTGGGCTGGCAAAGTACAGGTTGACATGGTCGCTAGAACAGTTTCAGTGCTGCCCATTAAGGGAGTTCCGAGGCTGCCAGAAAGGAACTCCGTAATTTACGGCGTTGTGGCCGTGGTTAAGGATGAATTCGCCATTATTAAAATCCTTAAAGACTTAAGAGGAGTTGAGTACCCTTCAGGGTTCACAGGACTTCTCCACATATCTCAAGCCTCCGACAGACACGTGAAGGACCTCTACGAAGTCATCAGAGTTGGAGATATCGTTAAGGGAAAAGTTCTAAGCGATCACCCACCCTACAACCTGACGCTGAGGGAGCCCAGACTGGGCGTTGTCCTTGCGTTCTGCGGGGAGTGTGGGGCAATACTTAAGAAAACGGGGCCAGACACCGTTAAATGCCCTAAGTGTGGGAGGATAGAAAAGCGGAAATTAAGCGTTGATTACGGTAAGGTGAAGGGCATAACCACATGAATGTGAGGATCGGATTTCCCTGTGCCACGCAGGAGGAGTGCATGGAGCTAGCGGAGTATTTATCCAGGGTTAAGGGCTTTAAAGCCTTCCTAACCTCCTTGAGAGTTAAGCAGCATTCTGTTGAAATAACTCTTTACGGAACTAAGGGAGAGATCGCGCTAGCAAGGAGGGCTTTGCTGAACGCCTACAAGGATTGGAGGGCCTTAAGAGCCCCACTCAAGAGAACCTACTCAATATCCCTTAAGACCTTAATGAGGTATGTAGGGGGGCCCTTCCCTGTCGAGGCCCTTGAAGAGGTGCTGAGGTTAGAGGGGCATGGAGTGAAGCTCTCCGGCGGTACCATTGAGGTGACAAGCGGTGTTCCAAGGGACCGCATCATTGAGACAGCTTCACAGCTGTCATCCCTCCTTAAGGATCTCGTACGCGTTAAGCCGAAGGCAAGCAGAGCTCTTAAGCAGCTGGTCGTAAGTTACTCCTACCTAAAAGGAGTTGATGTTGAAGACGCCTTGAAGGAGCTCAGCTCTAAAGGGTACATAAGGGAGGATGATGTGAAGTCTGTCCCTGCCGGGGAATGGAGAAGCTTATTAAGAAAGTCTCTAGGAGAGAAGGTAGGGACAAGGGATGAAGGTTGAGGTGAGGAAGCTATCCTCTAAGGAACTTGTGGTCAAATTAGTCGGGGAGGACCACACATTAGGGAATTTAATAGCTAAGGAAGCCCTTAAGCACCCCCACATAAAGCTTGCGGCCTACGCAATTGAGCACCCCCTCGAAGGAAGCCCTGTTGTGAGGCTAGTCACTGATGGGGAGGTAAGCGCCCTGCAGGTTTTTAGGGAGGTGGTTACAAGCCTCAAGGCTGAAGCAAGTGAGTTGCTTAAAGTCCTAGAATCGTGCGAAGAGCTGAAGGAATAATCGATGAAGAAGGAAGTCAGGACTTTACTTATGGTGGAGATTAGATGTGAGAATACCCATACTGCTTTCTTCATTTTCCGAGGTGAGAAAGGGATAGAGCACTTCGGGCTTATACCCGGAACCTCATCGGACGCTCTACAGTTTCTTAGTAGGAATGCTCTCTTGGAGGAAGTTAAGAGAACCATAAGTTTACGCTACGAAGAATTGAGTGGAAAAGTTCCGTCTCCACAGGAGATTCGCGTGCATTGGGCATTCATCCAGAGGCTTATTACTGAGACCCATAGGTTAATTTGCCGGGAATACCAAAACACAACCTAGGTGTTGCGGAGTGGTTGAGTTCTGCCCTAAATGCGGAAGTATAATGGTCCCCAGGGTCATCAACGGCAAGAAAGTCTTGGTCTGCCCTAGATGCGGGTACATTAAAGATTCTTCTGGGGGAGGGAGAGCTGTTCTCAGCAAGAAAATACATCATGACGAAAGGGAGAAGACAATCGTCGTTGATTCTAAGTACTCTCTACAAGGCCTCCCCAAGACGAAGGGCGTTAGGTGCCCTAAGTGTGGCCATGACGAGGCCTACTACATAATCCTTCAGACTAGATCAGCCGATGAACCACCGACAAGGATCTACATCTGCGCTAAGTGCGGGTATACATGGAGGGAGTACGAATAACCATAAACATGTTTAATACTCAACCACACGTAAATAATTCTGAGGGGAGGGTTCTCCGTGAAGGTTACATTCGCTGATGCGAGGGTGTGGCGGTACACCATAACCGCTATGAGTAAGTTCATAGACACCGCGGTACTTACCGCCACCGATGATTTTCTAAGTGTTAAAGGTATTGACCCCTCGAAGACTGCTCTCCTGGAATTCACGATACCGAGATCCGCGTTTGAGACATATGACATCGATGCCGATACTAAGCTACAGCTCAACTTGGATGAAGTGGGTAAAATAATGCGTAGCGCTGAGAGAGACGATAAAATAACTATTGAAGCAGATGGGTCGTCAATTAAACTAACATTCGAGAAAAGAGGGGTTCCACGAACGTTTCGTCTTCCCCTACAAATGGAGGAGCTGCAAGAAATCCCTGAGCTTAGCCTGGATCTAGACAATGTCTTCGAGATGTCGGGGGAGGTCCTTTACGAAGCTATCACGGGCCTTGAAGACGTCGGTGAAGTGCTGTGGGTTAAGGGTGAGGAGGGCGTTCTAAGGCTCAGCTCCGAAAGTGACTTAAGTGAAGCTGAGATAGTGCTAAGCCTGGATAAGGGGGTGCTGGGGAAGGCGGAGGTTAAGAATCCCGGATTCTCAGTTAGCTACGGGATGGAGTACTTCACATACATTAAGCAGCCTTTAAGGGTATCGGACACCGCCATCATTAAGGCAGATGCGGACATGCCGATTAAACTTGAACTCAGCTTCATTGAGGGTGCGAAGCTGAACTACTATGTCGCGCCAAGGGCTGAGTAGAACAGAGGAAGTACTAAGGGAGCTACTGAGAAAGTATTTCTCGAGGGCCGAGATTCAGTTACCTGATGACTTCATACTCCGTGAGTTTGCCTTTCAATCATTCACGACCAAAAGATACGTGAGGCATCTCTCCTTCCAAAGCCTCGCATCACTGAGGGAATACCTCATAAACGAAACGCCCCTTAATTCCTATTACTCCGTCGCTCTGTACCGAGACCCTGCCGCATCGAGCATGGAGGATAAGGGGCTAATAGGGGCTGAATTGCTGTTTGATATAGATGTCGACCATATTCCGGGCTGCGACTCTCAAGAGCTGACACTCCCTGAGGGAAAGCCCGTTCATATCATAAGTGGTAGATGCATTGAGTTAGGGAAGGAGCATCAATTGAGGCTGATTGACTTCCTAATCAAGGACTTCGGCTTCTCAGAGGGGGAAATCACCTACTACTTCACAGGGAATAGAGGTTTCCACACAGTGGTCAGACCTAAGGACACTGAGTGGCTAAAAATGATCTCCTCAGCCCGCAGGGAGCTCGTTGACTATATTAAAGGGAATCAGCTTGACCTAAGGTTACTGCTACCATCCAGAAAAGTAAATTCAGCCGATCTACACCTACCAGTTAAGGGAGGATGGCTCGGCAGAGCTGCAGCCTTAATCCGTGAGGGAAAGACATTGGATGAAATAGTAGTAGATGAGGTAGTGAATAGGTTTTCCGTGGAGGTGGATGAACAAGTAACCCCCGATCTCTCCAGGTTAATAAGGATTCCTAACACGTTAAACGGAAAGTCTGGGCTCCCAGTGAAAGTGTTCCGTAATGAATCGGAGCTATTAGAATTCACTTACGGTATCCACCTCTCTCCCTTCGAAGGTGAAAGCCTGGTGAAACCCCTAATAACATCCAAGGTGATTTCGATCCTGGGGGAGAAGATTCAGTTATACCCGGACCAGTTAATTCTGCTACCTCTCCCCGTAGGGATATTCCTAGCACTTAACGGGGCAGTACATATAGAGAGAATTATGTGAGCCAACTGAAAAAACACTCAATATGGTCCTCAACCCTAGAATTACTCGGTTGTGAGCGGTGCTCAGGGACTTAATACGCAAGGAACTGTCCTCCGCAACCTTAGATGCCCTAAGCCATGAAGAGGTTGAGGAGGTTAGTGCGGAGATCTCTGATACTATGAGGTGGTGCGGAGCAACGCCTAAACCGGAGATATGTACACGGCTTGAAGCGATACTAAGAACCGTTGTGAAGTCCCTAAGCGATGCGCGTCTCATGAAGCAATCATTTTCCGCAATCCCTGATAAATCAGTGGATTCGAAGCTACTTTCCGTAATTAAAAATCTTGCCAGGAAGTACTACGCACTTGCACTTTCTGGCATAATGACCCACGACGGCAAAGTCCCTATAAAGTTTAAGCAAGCTATCCAGATAGGCATGCATACCTTCGAACCCCACTCCCTTACCTACATCGGTATACTGGACGCTCTACTGCTGGAAGAATTAGGTGTTGCTGAAGTGCTTATACCACCAAACCTGCTGGAGTGAGGGGTCTTCACCTACGTCATCAAAAACCTTAATGCAGTCTTCCCTCCGAACTGACCCCTGCTTTAATGAACCTCTCAGCCTCTTGAAGGGCTTCCTCCACGGTGGTTCTTGGCTTAACCTTAATCACACCTAAACCTCTCTTCTCCATGAATTTCTGGCCCCCCTTACCGAAAGCAATAGCCACAATGAAGTCGCATTCCTTATTCATTTCGTATATGTTAATCCTTTTCTCGCTTTCTTCCTCCTCATCTTCATCAAGGACATGCTGGCCAGTGAAAGGATTGCTGACTTTCTTAGCTAATCTCCACTTACCTCCCTCAAAGAGGTAGTGGTAGTAGTACTTCGCATCGCCGAAGTGACCTAACTTCACATATTTCCCCTCGTCAGTGGGGACACACACGCACACCATTTTACCACCCAACACATTTAGATTAGTCTAAAAGAACTAGAGCAGGCATTAAAATTGTTAACGAGTAATCGAAAACATTAACCTCACTGAGTAACTATGTGAAGGCCTCCGTCCCCAACTAGGAATGTCTCCTCGTACTTGACTTGGCCTATACCTGGAAGCATTAGAGGTGAATGAACGAAGGATAGTGCCATGCCTTCAGCGACCTTAATGAATCTGTGCTTAGGCACTATGGTTGTTATTGGGGCTTCCTCAACCTGGAGACCAACTCCGTGGGTATACCCAATAATTCTTTCCTCGAGGAAGCCGTATCTTCCGTAGATACTATCCAATTCCTTCATCACATCATTGAACGTGGTTCCCACCATCGTTAAATCCATCGCCGCTTCAAACACCTCACGAGCACATTTCAAAGCATCGTGAGCCTTTCTAGGCGCTGGCTCCATGAGAAGCGTCGACGCCTTGTTTGCGTAATACCCTTCACAATCAGCGCTCAGCACAATAACTACTGTAGTACCTTCCTTAACCCTGAAATGCTTTAAGGGTTCCGCATGCACCCTGGGGTGCGGGCCTGCATTAACGTAAACCAGTGGTGATTCGCAACCCTTCTCGAAAAGAAGCGAATACACAGTCCCCGCAATCTCCGTTTCGGTAAGGCCTGTCTTAACTTCCTCTAGCACAGCCTTCATCACCTTACTAGCTACCCTCCCCGCACACCTGATTAACTCACGCTCATACTCATCCTTGATGAGCCTCAGACCATACGTCAGCTCCGAAACATCGACAACCTCAACTGAAGGGTTAAGCCTCTTGAACATCTCATAGAACAGTATAAATGCATCCCTCTCAACGCCGAACTCAAGGCCTACCTTTCTGTAACGGGAGTTCCGGATAAGGGTAGAAACCTTACCCATGAGATCTCCTCCCTCTACGTAGGAAGTGATGCCTCCGAACCACCCCAGATCCCTCACACCTTCCTCCTCCCCACGAACAGCGAAAATGAGGGGTTCCCCCTCAGCCGGGATTAGTAGCGAAGGCCTTAACCACTTAAAGCCCGTGAAGTACCTGAAGCTTGAGAGCGTTCTTATAACTGCGGCATCCACACCCTTATTGCGCAGGGTGTTCTGAAACCTCCTAACCCTATCCTTCAGGACCCCCTTAGGGATTTTAGCCAAGCTATTTCACCTTAATTAAAGTTTGATTAGCTAGAGACTTAATCAACTTATGAGTTCCCCGTAACCCTCAATACTAACCACTCCCCCATGAGAACAAGAAGCATCCCCACCCACACATTAATTCCTGGCTTCTGGTTAAGCACCGCCCAAGCTATTAAGGAGGCGCCCACAGGCTCACCTAGAGCCACCGACGTAACTGAGTAGGTAGGCATATACTTCAGCATGTAATTCATGGTGGTATGCCCTCCTATCATAGGCACTAATGCTAAAGCAACCAAGAAGAACCATGCTGTGGAGGAGCTGGGGAATAGTGAATCCCCGGCTAAGCCGCCATAAATACCTAGGGCTAGCGCCGCCGACGCATAAGCAACAAGCACGTAGTTCCAAAGACCTGCAGCTCTCCTGACCTCCGAACCGATTAGGAAATACCCGGCCGCAAGGAAAGCACCCATAAGGGCCAATGAAGGCCCTAACCAATAACCTGTAGAGAAAGAAGGCGCTAATGAGATGGCCGCTCCCGCAACGGACAGTACCAAGCCTAGAGCACTTTCTTTCGTTATGCTTGCTTTATGCAGAACGACCTCCACCACAGCAGCTATTAATGGGTAAAGAACGACCAACGTCGTGGATAAGGCCACACTTGTCAGGTGAAGGGAAGTCATCCAAGTTAGGAAGTGGAATGCAAGGAAAACCCCTGCAAGGCACGCTAGAAGTAACTCCCTCAAGCTCATATGCTTCGGCCCTCCCGAGAAGTACGAAGCGAAAGCCACTAAAGGCAACGAGAAAAGCAATCTCCAGAAAGCACACACGAGGGAGGTCTGCCTCGAGAGGATCACAAGAATTGATGAAGCAGATATGCTGAGCCACGCCACGAACCATAGGGCTACGAGGAACGCCTTGCTAGGATTTACCTTCATGACTGACCCAGATTTCGTTAAGTAGTTTAATGTATTACGGTAGGGCTTTAAGTGGGAATTACGTGTGTTCCCCTCATTGAATTCTGGCGGGCCCGCCGGGATTTGAACCCGGGATCCCCGGCTCCGCAGGCCGGTGCCTTAATCCTGGCTAGGCCACGGGCCCTCGAAAACTTCGAGATCTAGCTTTAAGATTTATCGTCCTTTAAGGAGAGCGCCAGCTAATTCCCTTATCTTATCCTCAGGCTTATGGGCTTTCATCACTGCCGACGCGACTAAAACACCCTCGCTACCTAGCTCGATAGCTTTAATTACGTCTTCAGCGGTGCTGACACCGGCTCCTGTCAAAACCCTTACGTTAGGTGATACTTTCTTAATTAGTTGCACCGTGTCCGTAATGACTTCCGGCTTGGCCTTAGAAACCGAGATTCCTGTTCCTATTAATTCTGGGGGTTCAACAGCTACCATCTCAGGGGCAAGTAAGGAGAGAGCGGCCGCCACTGTCGGGGTGTCAGCACATACTAGGGTTCTTAAACCCATACTCTTAGCTTTCTTAACTACTCTCTCCACCTCATCAGCCCTGACCTTCCTCTCACTGTGGTTAATCATTACGCCTTCCGCGCCAGCGTCCTTGATCATCTCTAGTGTGATGTGACCCGTGTAAGCACCCTCATTGACTGGGTCAACATGCTGAGCGAATATGGAGGCCTTAACAGAAACCTTAACCAATTCCCTTATCTCAGTGGGCGGCGGAATCAGAACGACCTCTACGTTGCCACCGATTTCATTGAGGACCTTCTCGGCAGCTTT
>JAGHCP010000158.1 GCA_021160415.1 Desulfurococcales archaeon | reverse complement strand
CCTCAGCCCCTGCCCTCCTTAACCCCTCTGCTAGCCTGATAACTGATGCCAACCCGGTACCACCGGCAGCTATTAAGCACCTACTCCCACATTCCTCCGGCCTTAAACCCCTCCCCAGAGGGCCGACGACCCCTACAACCCCCTCATGCTTCGAGAGCGCCTCAGTCCCTTCACCCCTGATCGAGAAGAATATGTGGAGCTCTTCGCTTGTGTACCACGCCACGCTCATCGGGAGGTAATCAATTCTAGGCACCCATAGCATGACGAACTGCGTGGGTAAGGGTTCTGAAGGTAGGTTCTCAAGCAGCTTAAGCCTTGCAAGCAAGTACCTGCGGGATAGCTTCTCCACACTTGAAATAACCGCATGCCTCAACACGTACCTTCCTGTGCTTACGGGTCCGGCGCTTGAAGCCTGAAGCAAAAGCCCAACAAAACATCTTATCGGCGGTTATTAAAAACTTCCTTTCCTGAACCTCTCCGTGTACTCCATTACTTCCCTGAAGGTTTCCTCATCTATTAGGCCTTCTTGGAGCAACTCCCTGAACATGTCCGTTACCTTGATCAAGGAGTACAGAGGTATTCCTTTAGCCTTGAGGAGTTCCTCAGCCCCCTGCTCCCTATCGACTATTGCTGCGGCTGCCGCAACGTCGGCCTTAAGTGACTTAAGGGTCTCAGCAGCGGAGGCTAGGCTCTGACCTGTCGTGGCGACGTCATCAACAACTAAGACCTTACGGCCCTCGAGAACGCCCTCAACCTTGCTTTCAAGCCCGTGGGTTTTCCGCTGAACCCTTACGTAACCCATAGGGATCGATCTCCTGAACCCTATGTACGCGGCAAGAGGTATCCCAGCCGTGGCGACCCCAACCACAGCGTCGTACTCGGCCCTAATCACAGCGATTAACTCATCGATGACTCTATACGCCAACTCAGGAAAGCTGTAGAGCCTCCTCAAGTCGATGTAGTAAGGGCTCTCAGCCCCTGAGGAGAGTCTGAAATGGCCGAACTTAATTATTCCGGCTCTGAAGAACTCTTTCACGAACCAAGGCATGCCTCAACCCTCTCCCTCTGGGCCTTAATGACCTCCTCCACGGCGAGTGAAGGGTCTTCAGCCCTAGTTATCAATCTCCCAACGATCTCGTAGTCAGCGCCAGCGCATAAAGCATCTCCTGGAGAGGCCCCTTGAGCCCCGACACCGGGGGAAAGTATCTTTACGTCCTTGCCTAGGAACTCCCTACCCTCCCTAATTGCTTCAGGCATTGTCGCAGGTAATACCGACCCCCAGGGTTTGAGGTCCTTGATAACTCCCAGCAGGTTCCTGAAGACAGGTCTCATGATCTCTGAGGCTCCGGGATGGCTCATGAGGCCTAAAACCACGAGCTTCACTCCCAACTCATCGCATGTCCTCTTGAGGTTCTCCAAAGCACCTTCCCTCCCAACGAAGGCATGAGCTATCACCGCGTTGACCCCTGTCTCAGCAATGGCTTCCGTGATTAACGACATCACGTAACCTATGTCCGCTAGCTTCATGTCAGCTATCCTTAACTTATGCGGGGATACGCTTAAGATGTCCTTAAGCCCTTCAACACCTACTCTAACGGTTAAGGGTATCCCCACCTTCACACCTGCGGGTTTGTTGCCTATGGACTCTATCAAGTTAACAGACCATTTAAACGGATCCACCCCTCTCGGAGGATCCAGAGCGACGATTAGTGACATTAACGCCCAGAATGTAGGGGTTATGCTACCCTTATAAGCTCACTCCCCCCGGATATTCAATGCAAACGCCCATCTAGGTGTTACTGAAACGCCTTCCCCAGATTCGAAAATCGTCACTTAACTCGTTTTGAGGTGTCTCAAGTTCACATATCTTTGCGAAACGGTATTTCAATGTGGAGTGTTAACACTGTGTTGTAACATGTGAACTTGATCTGTTTAACATCATTTAATTAAGCGTTATAATCGATTTTAATAGTTAAAATATATCATAACAATTAAAGCAGGTCAAAGAAAAGCTTATTTAATCAGCGTGTCTAACCTTAACAAATACTATAAAACAGGTGAGGAAATAATGGACATGAAGGTCTTAGCTGCAATCGTGATTTCCCTAATTGTGGGTTTAGGTATCGGTTACGGAGCAGCAGTCGCTATGATGCCTTCTGGAGGCGGGACGACGCAGGGAGGCGGGGGCACCTCAACGACTTCAGCACTCCGGCCCACCACTAAGGTATACAAGATAGGGTTCACTCTCCCACTCTCAGGTTCCCTATCATCCATAGGGAAGCCTTGGGAGAGAGTCGTCGAGATGGGGATAAAGGATCTGAACGCTAAGGCCAAGGCCATGGGATGCAACGTCCGTTTCGAGGCAGTAGTTCTGGACGATGCTACGCAGGACGAGAAAGCCCTGCAGAACGTCCAGACCTTCGCTCAGCAAGGAATAAAGCTAGTCATAGGGCCTGCAGCCAGCTCCCAGGTAAAGGCCGTGAAGAGCTACGCCGACTCTAACCACATAGTTATAATATCACCTTCATCCACAGCACCCACGCTATCCATCCCTGACGACTTCATATTCAGGACTGTCGGGTCCGACGCCCTTCAGGCCAAGGTCCTCGCAACGCTGGTCGCTCAGGAAGGATTTAAGAAGGTCGTGGTCTTCTACAGGAACGACGAGTACGGCACGGCGTTCGCGCAGTTCTTCAAGAAGTACTTCGAGAACGACTTCGGAGGTAGCGCGGAGCTCCAGTCATACACCACGGACCTATCTGACTACTCCTCTGAAGTGAACTCCCTGTCCAGCAAAGTGAGCTCCTCTGGAGCTAAGGCCGTAGTGCTGATTTCCTTCGACACTGACGGAGCTAACATACTTTCACACGCATCGCAGAATCCAGTTCTGTCAAAGATAAGGTGGTTCGCCTCTGAAGGCATACACGGAGCTTCAGAGTTGCTTCAGCCCTCACTAGCGTCCTTCCTGATGAACGTGAAGTTCATGGGTACGAGGCCCGTAACTCCGTCCAACGTCCTCTACAAGGACTTCGTGAAGAGATTTAAGGCTGAGACAGGAGAGGATCCGCCAGTGTTCAGCGAGAACCTCTACGACGCAATACAGATAGCTGGAATGGCCATCCTTATGGCTGACAAGTACGACGGTGACGCACTGAAGACGGTGCTGCCTGAGGTGGCTAAGAACTACTACGGGCCGAGCGGGTGGACTCTTCTCGACGATAATGGTGATAAGGCCACCCAGAATTACGCGATATGGACTGTGAGTAAAGCCGCTTCAGGGAAGTACGAGTTCAAGGACGTAGGGACGTACGAACACGGGTCAGTAATATTCATGGAGCATCCCTGAAGTTTTATGGCTTGAATAAGGGAGTAAGGCCTCAAAATGGTTTTTTAAGGGCTTCACATCCTCAGCAAGATCATCTGTGTGCTCGTAAAGAGTGAATGTGAGGTGATGTGGATGGATCCACAGGTGCTCATCTCCATGGTGCAGATCGGGCTTATCTACACAATTTTATCAGTTCCTCTAACGCTGAGCTACAAATCAACAAAGATAATTAACTTCGTTCACATAAATTTCATTACCTACGGGGCTTACGCAGGGGTTCTGTTAGCTACCATTGGTGGTGTCGATAACTTCTTCTTTGCAGCGTTGCTAGCCTTCCTGGTTGGGGGAGGTATTTCAGTGCTTGATAACGTCGCTGTGTTTGAGCCTTTAAGGAGAAGGGGAGCCAACGTAGTCATACTGATGATTGCTTCGATGGGTCTCTGGATTTTCTATAAGTACCTTATGTACTCGATCCTCGACGTAATTTCGAGGTTGGCAAGGATTAATCTCATATCACAGTTAGTGAGGTTTGAGGCTTTCCCGACTATCCATTTAGGTAGAGTGATAATTAGTAACACCCTCATAACTTCAGCAGTAACTGTTGCGGTCGTTATGGGTGGCCTCTACCTGATTCTTGAGAAAACCGCCCTCGGTAAGGCTATTAGGGCCGTAGCGGATAACCCGACCCTCTCAGAGATATCAGGTATTCCTCGCGGTAGGGTTCTGAACTACATGTGGTTCTTGGCCGGAGGTATGGCGGCTGTTGGGGGCTTGCTATGGGTGACTTTCTCAATAGCCACTCCTGAAGTTGGTGATACCCTAATACTTGAGGTTTTCGCCATAGCGGTCATCGGCGGGCTCTACTCCCTCACGTGGACGACAGCGGGCGCATTCATTATAGCTACGGCGGAGACTGTAGGAATGGCTCTTCTGAATCAATACTTAGGAGTTCCAACAAGCTTCAAACCCTTCATAACATTCTCAACGCTTCTAATAGTCATAATTGCGTTCCCCCCTATGGGTGCGGGAGGTGGTCTTCCCTACAGGTACTTAAGGAGGGGTGGTAAGAAATGATACCCATAGATAT
>JAGHCP010000001.1 GCA_021160415.1 Desulfurococcales archaeon | reverse complement strand
TTATTATGGTGTCCACTCGAGGGAACTGCGTGTTTGCTTTCCTTAGAAGTCTAGTCTTACCGAACTTGAAGTCCCCTGTGTAAACTATGTTATGCAGGCCTTGACCTATGTGGAGGTGGGCCATAGCTGAACCTAGCACGTGTCCTGCCTCGTACAGAGTGAGCCTGATGTCTGGTGTTATGTCAGTCACTTCACCATAACGTAGGGGTATTGTGTGAAGAAGTGCTTTATGAACGTCTTTTATGTCGTAGGGGAGAGGCTTGCCCTCCCTCTTCGAAATGTCTAGGAGGTCTAGCTGAAGGAGAACCATTAAGTCCCTTGTTGCCTGGGTAGCGTAGACCGGACCTTCATAACCGTATTTGTAGAGGAAAGGTATCAGGCCACAGTGATCCAGATGAGCATGCGTCAGCACTACCGCATCTATTTCTTCCGGTTTAATCCCCAGCGCGTCTAGCCTAGGCATAGTTTGCTTCTGGAGAGGGGCGGAGGGGTTGTAGCCGAAGTCAAGCAGTACCTTCGACTCCGCGGTCTCTACCAAAATAGCTGACCTTCCAACCTCTTGGAAACCTCCCAGAGCCGTTATCCTAAGGTACGTGTCCTTGAATATGGGTTCTCTGTGTATTCTCTCACCAACGCTCCTCAGAACCCTTTTTCTGTAATCAGCCTCTGTGATCATGAACCGCAACGCGGATTCCAATATCTTAGACTTCAGTGGGGGTTGCCTAACGGGCTTCGGCCTCCACCCGGTTTGGGAGAATATCTTATTGAAGAGCTCCTTCCCGTTCTGGAAGAATATCCTTGGATCCGGTACCCTTATCACTACTTCACCAAGGACTTTATCGAACGTTATGTCCTCATCCTTAACCCCTGCTTCCTTAGGGAGCAGCCTCAAGATTTTCCTGAGCGCTTCCCTCTCGCCAAGCCTTGCTGTCTCGTGAACCCTCACAACTATTCTCTTACGTATGGTTTTCGCTATGGATCTAATGACATCTTCATGTTTAATTATGAAGTCAACATTAGCTACGTAGACAGCTATCTCAGGCCCTTCGAACTCTATGTTGACTAGCTGGGCCTCCCTCGGGATGTTCTTGTATATTTCCTCAACTATTCTCCGCCTAACTTTATCAACAAGCCCCATAATGGCAACAACCTCATTCCTTACCGAAAGAAAGGAATTTGACGCCCTCCTTATCTATAACCGCCACGTCCACAGCTTCACCCGTGAACACATCTCTCTTTATCGCGGACCTAACCGCCTTCACAGCTAGTTCGACGGCTTCGTCAACGCTTAAATCCTCACTAAACCCGGTTTCAAGAACACCCACCGCTACAGGACTTCCGGAGCCGGTCACTGTGTAATTCTCCTCAAAGAGATCCCCGAACCAAGTCAAAGCATAAAGCCGGGGCGCTGAGTCGTAACCCCCTATAAGCAGCTGAACCTCGTAAGGGAAGTACTTACTGCTGTTTAGAAGTATAGATAAGTAGGAAGCTAATGCCTTAATGCTTATACGGGCATTATTCTCTATTCTGTACTTCCTTGAAATCAAGCTCAAGTGGGATGCAAGCATCTGCGCGTCTGCGACAAGACCTGCCGTCGTCATAGCTACATGATCATCTATCTTAACTATTTTCTTCACTTTCTTATGAGCTACGTAATAGCCTTGGCTAGCTCTCTTATCGGCCGCAAGTATGACGGCATCCCTAATCTTTAGACCCACAGTTGTTGTTCCATGCATAACGCTCTTCATCCTATGCACCATCAACTAAGGCATTCAGTGTTTAAGCATCAACCTCTAAAATAAAGGTTATGGAGTTAATTATTAGGTGTGGTTGAAGATTGAGTAAAGATCCCCACGTTATAGATCTCCCTAAGAAGGTCATCATCGGGAATAAAGTGCTTGAGAGGCTTCCTGAAATTATTCGTGAGATGGGTGACTACCGAAGGATACACGTGGTCACAGGACCACACGTGAAGAGAATTGCTGGGGAAGTAGTGCTGGAAGGTTTAAGCCGTCAAGGCATCGACTTCGAGGTTAGCATTATCAACTCCCCAACTCTTCAAGAAGCTGAGGCCGTGCTTGATGAAGTCCGAGCTTTCAGGCCTGAATTAGTTGTCGGGCTCGGCGGAGGTAAGGCCGTTGATGCTGGCAAATACGTCGCGGCTAAAATGAAGATACCTTTCGTGAGCGCCCCCACCTCAGCGTCCCACGACGGAATAGCTTCACCTTTTGTTTCGCTTTTAGGCGGGGGACGGGTGACTTCAGAGAAAGCGATGCCGCCTTTAGCTATAGTTGCGGACGTGGGTGTAATATCCACGGCTCCTAAACGCCTTCTTCGGGCCGGGGCAGGAGATCTAATAGGTAAGTTCACCGCCGTTCTTGACTGGAGACTTGCCCACAGATTGAAAGGCGAGTACTACGGCGCCTACGCTGCGTCCCTCTCACTCCTGTCAGCTAAGCACGTTCTAGCCGCTAGCGAAGTTATTGGTGGGGGGAGCAGTGAGGCTGTCAGGATAGTTATCGAGGGCCTCGTGAGTTCATCGGTGGCGATGTGCATTGCTGGGTCAACGAGGCCGGCAAGCGGGTCTGAGCATCTTTTCAGCCACGCACTGGATATAGTTGCTCATTACCCAGCACTTCACGGGGAAGAGGTGGCCGTGGGCTCTATAATGATGGCTTACCTGCACGGGAAGAACTGGAAACGTCTGCGTAGGGCCGCTGAAGCGATAGGCCTCCCAACCACCGCTAAGGAACTAGGTGTGAAGGACACCGACATCATCGAAGCGCTTGTCATGGCACATAAAATAAGGCCTGAGAGATACACCATCCTGGGGGAGTCTGGCCTCACATACGAAGCTGCTGAGCGCTTAGCTCAGAAAACAGGTGTGATCGAATAACACCTAGCTACATCATCAATTTAGCTATTTCAGCAGGATTCAGACATAAACCACACACATACTATGAGATGAAGTTTAACATTTCCTTGAAGCCTATTTACTTAGTCGCCACTTTATTGCGGTGTTTAGGATGGGGATAATCACGCTTGTAGGTTACATAGTTGCGAGGGTCGGGTACACATTCCTCTTCACTGGCGGGGGACCGGAATGCGTGAACTGCAGATTAAGGAAGGTTTGCATAGATAAGCTGCGGAAGGGGCACGTATATAGAGTCACTAAAGTTCTTGGGATTAGGAACAAATGCCCCATAAACGGCTGGGTGATCACGGTCGAGGTTGAGGAAGTCCCGGTTAGGGCAGCAATACCTAAAAGATATGCTGTGGAGGGAATGATCTTCAAGTACGTTAAACCCGAGACATCATCGAAAGGTATATGCTCCCCGGACCTACTGCCGAAAGAGGCTAAGGTTAAGGTGGTTAAGGTGTATGGAAAAGCACAATGCGGCGGCATTCAGGAACCCTTAATGGAAGCTGACGTCATTGTCGTCGAGTAGGACGTAAAAACTGCTTACTGAGCCTCACTGACAAGCTTTGTATTTATCTGAACTATTTCGTCGGTAATCATGTTACCTCTAACGAATTTTCTTCTCCTCACGCCTTTCCCTTGCGGATGATATCCTGGAGGGCTGGAAAGCAGCAGCTTCTTCTTTCCACCGCCCGGCAAAGTCTTAATCATGGGGAAACCTGTGTTGTCAGATCCGCCCGTAATGAGTAGCTTCTTCCCTGAGAAACCGAAGGGAGCCCCATCCACGTAGTCCCCTATTCGCTTCTCCAGCAACAACGTTGCTTTATCACCAGTCACCGTTATTTGGAAGGCCTTAGCCCTGAAGATCTCACCGTCAACTTCCTCCTGACCTATTTTCTCCTCGAGGAAGCCTGCAGGCACATCCACAACGAGTTCAGGGACTGATTCTTCCTTAACCAGCCTGAGAGTCACGTTTATTT
>JAGHCP010000039.1 GCA_021160415.1 Desulfurococcales archaeon | reverse complement strand
TGCGGAAGGCCTTCTCAGACGCGGTGAGGGTTAAAGAAAAAATTCAGATGGTGGGGGACAATGCTGAAACCGTTGCTTAAGAGAAGGAACTCAACCTCCCGTAGGGATGCGTGTGTTTGCGGGACAGCCGAGCTAAGGGTGGAGGGGCTCTCTAAATCGATTAGCGACATGGATGTTCAGGAAATTAAGCACTTCGTTAAAGCATTTCTAGCTGCCTTAAACATAGGGTTCCCGATTGAGTTTAGAACGCTTATTCACCCGCAGAACTTAGACAAGTACATCAATAAACTTGAGAAGGACCTATCCACACTGAAAATAATATTGGAGGAAAGCCCCACACCCTCAGCTAAGAGGAGGTTCAGAGAGCTTCAAAAAGCTCTTCACATGATTAATAATGAAGGAATTACACCTCTGCGTTTTGAAAGCCTTATTCGCATCACATCATGTGGGGATGACAGCGACGCCCTTATCGACACCCTAAAGAATAGGGGCAGACTCCTTAAAGAGGCCCTAAATTCCCTTGGGATCAGGGTCGAAGGACCTAAGCTAAGGCTTGATAAGCGGAAAGGAAACGGCCTCCACCTCAGGCTTCTTAAATCCTTCAACTCCATACTCAGGAAATCCGTGGTGTATGCTTCGCCCCCATCCTATGCCCAGATATTTCTCTTTCCATTCATCCTTTACAGGAAGGACAGCCAGTTCGGTGCAGGGATGCCAATAGGTAGGGACCCTTTCACGAAAGAATTAATTTGGTGGGACCCCGGCAGCTCCACATCACCACATATTATAGTTTTGGGCCCCACAGGCTCGGGTAAAACTACTTTCCTCGCCAACACAGTGATTCACTTCAAGAAGTTCATTGCAGGCAACGTCTTGATCCTCGATATCAAGGGGGAATACCCTACTCTCCTGAAGGGCGAGGGTCTTCCCCTCAAGGAGTTAGTTGTGGGGAGAAACGCTGGGATAAATCTATGCAGGCTTTCTGCCGGGTATCCCGAAAGCTGGGGGTCAGTAGCACTCACCGAGATTATTTCTAAGAGCCTCAGCATTGACAAAGATGTGGAATCGCTACTGTACGAGTCACTAGATTACGGATTGAGATACGGGTGTCCAGACCTTATTGGGGCGGCTGAGGATTACATCTCTTCACACGGAAGTTCCTACCTTACTTACAGGGTGAAGGCTGTCCTGAACAAAATCAAAGGCGTCTCTAAAGGAGTGGACCTTGTGGAGGAAATTGAGAGATTCGTCGCCGGAGACCGGGAGGATGTGCTTATCCTCAATCTCTCAGGCCTCGCCTCATTCGAGGAGGACCTCACTCACCTAGTGGTTGAGGCCGTAGCTAGGAGCATTCTTAGAGTGATTTCCGGCTTCTCAGGCAGGGCTTCAGGGCGTTGGGGACTGATGGTCATGGATGAGGGGTGGATGTACTTGAGGAAGCTTAGGGAAACTCTGGTGACGTTGCTGAGGTTGGGGAGGTCATATAAGATAGCGGTTGCGTTCGCCACGCAGTCACCTGACGATCTCTCCATTCTGGGGACGGCCGTAACGAGTTCTGGAGGAGTGTTAGTAGCTATGAGCTCATCCGATCCTCTTTACTGGAGGATAATTAAGTCCTTCATGCGTTTGACAGAAGACGAATGCAGTAAATACCCATCGATACTTAACGTGGGAGAAGGGATTATCAGGTTGAGCACTGATGGGAAGGGGAGGCCATTCTCAGTTTTGAGGAAGCTCCAGCCTTTCAAGGACCTCCCCACTAATTAAATCCTTAATGTAGGCAACAATTCTTGACTCCGCAAGCTCAATCAATCCGTAGGTCGGCCTATCGGTTAGGTACCCGGACAGGGCTCCCGGGTTAAGGATCATCGACCTTCCTGCAACCCTCAAAACATATTTATGCGTGTGGCCGTACAGCACGACATTACTTCCGTTGCACCCCCTAGCGAAGGAAGTAATTACCTCCTCAGTGATTTCAGGGGACTTAAACCCGTGAAACATCACAAATCTCACGCCCCGGAAAAACCTGACCACTGGCTGGTCCTCCAGTGAAGGAAGCAGCTCCTTCATCTTAGCCTTATCTCCATCGTTGTTACCGAATACCCCTATCACCTCCTTACCTGTGTCGAGTAGGGCCTTAAGCGTGAAAGGCGATACGAAATCCCCTAAATGCATAACTATGGTTGAGGAAACGTAGTCTTGGGTTGAGATCAGTTTACTCAGGTTAGCAAGATTATCATGCGTGTCTGAAATGATGAGCAACCTCATGTTCGGGGACCTCACACCAAGGGTTATTTCTAGACCAGGAAGTTAATATGTAACACCTCTCTGGGAGGGGTGATGCGGAGGGAAAAATATCTTTGATTTTCCTCAGCTTTAATCCACCGAAAGCGTTAACCCTCAGGGTAGTTCTCCGGTACTTTAGCCCTGAAGTACTTTCCGGTCTCCGGGCTCTTGAACAGTCCTATCTTAACTCCCTTCCTCCCTCTGGGGGCAAGCGTCCAAACCTTCTCCGGGACTAGCTGTACCTCCTTACCTGTGGTTGGGTCCTTCACCTTAACTGATTTCTTTTTAGGGGACATGGCTGTTGATCACCATATTTCCATGTGTTCAGGGATGTTTAAGTATTACTGAAAACCTTCACTCCATTATTGATGCTTTTCCCTAATTTACTTCAATATAAATGAAGTAAAACTTCATAAATAATGTA
>JAGHCP010000096.1 GCA_021160415.1 Desulfurococcales archaeon | reverse complement strand
TCATATGGTGAGTGGAGCGCGTTGGGGAGGGATGTGGTAAGTGTTAATGACGTAAGGGAGTTTTACGTTGAGGGAGTGCTGAAGCTTGTTGATGTGGAGAGGATACGCTCGAGGAGATTTAAAGTTGTCGTTGATCCAGCTAATAATGTCGGCTCTCTAACTACTCCGCAACTTCTGAGGAGATTGGGGGTTAAGGTGGCAACTATAAATTCGGAGATAACTCACGTCCCTGCAAGGACGCCCGAACCCACACCGGAATCCCTCGGTATGCTGTCAAGGACTGTTAGAGTGGTGAACGCTGACTTGGGGGTTGCCCACGACGGGGATGCTGACAGAGCTGTTTTTGTCGATAATGAAGGGGAGGTCCTCCCAGGGGATAGGACAGCTGTTCTTCTCTGTAGCCATATAGCAAGGAATAGAAAAGACAGAACACCTCGTAAGGTTTACACTGCAGTCTCCTCATCGACCATCGTCGAGGATTACCTGAGGGGGCTGGGTGTGGAGGTCGTCTGGACAAAAGTGGGTAGCGTGACTATTGCGAGGGAAATGCTACGTCATGGCGCCATGGCAGGCTTCGAAGAGAACGGGGGTTTCATGTACCCTCCCCACCAATTCGTCCGGGACGGAGCCATGTCTGCGGCTTTAATGTTGGAGTTCCTTGCAACTGAGGGGATTTCTCTAAGAGATGCTGCCAATTCGTTGCCTAGGAGGCATTTAATCAAGACGAAACTACCTTTAAGGGGGAGGGAAAGGCTGGGTCTGCTATATGAGGAGCTACGTAAAGCATTCAGCTCGGGCAGGGCTGTAGACGTCGATGGTATTAAGATCATTGGTGAGGGATATTGGTTCCTAGTTAGGCCTTCAGGGACTGAACCAATTCTCAGGGTGTTCGTGGAAGCAGGAAGTAAGGAAGAAGCTGAGAAACTACTTAACTCTGTGGTAAGTATAGTTAAGCAGGTGTTGGGATGAGGTACGCACTCCTCAATCTCTTAGCGTGCCCTATGTGTAAGCACTTCCCTTTGGAACTGAAGGTGTTTGAGTCTGTGAAGGAGAAAAGAAAGTTCAGCGTTGAGTCTCCATTCTGCGACACGTACTGCGCATACTTGCGTAAGCCCGTTAAGGAACTTAAGACCCCGCCGCCTTGCGAAGAATGCTTGGAGACTGAGGTGAAGTACGGAGTGCTTATATGTCCAAATTGCGGTAGATGGTATCCCATAATTGACGGCATACCCTTAATGTATCCCGATAAGCGGAGGAGACACCCGAGGGTTAGGGAAAGAGAGGTAAGATTTGTAGATATGTTCAGCGTTAAGTACCCGGAACTTTTCCAGAAGTTGCTTAGCGTCTATGACCCAAGGAAAGGGTAGAGGTTTCATCTCCTGAATCTTCTTCTCCGCCTTCTATACCCTAAAGCTAACTCTGCCGCGCTTTCCTCTGCCTCTATCTTCGGCTTGAACTCTTCCACAGCCTGCATAAGCTCATCCAAATCCTCTGCTTGGGGAGGGTTCTTCTCAAGGAATTCCAGGCCGTTGGAGGTCAGCCTTAACCTCCTCGTGATTGGGTCTGTCTCAACAAGCCCTAGATAGAGGAGGATCCTAATGTCCTCCGCCAGTCCCCTACTGGTGGGTGTTTCACCGAGCATTAAGAATTTGTATCCCACGTCAATGCCTTTTTCCTCCTTAAGCATGTATAGGAGCTTGCTCAATGAGCGCTCAGATATTTGCTTGAATGATTCTATTATCTTAAGCACCTTCATCTTCTTGAGATCTTTCTTAACGGCGTCCTCACTAATAACTTTCTTACTGACTATTCTTAGTTCCTTCCCTGTGGACTTTCCTGAACCTTTCTGGGACAAACCTACTCACCTTTCTTTTATTCTTCACCTATCTTTAAAGTGTTCCCGCAGGAACAGTTATTTCCTTCCCCACTAACTAATAAATTCCTGGGTGGAGGCCATGGCGGAAATCAGGGAGATTAAGCCCGTGAAGAAGGAGGAATATGCCTTAACCCTCCATAGCCATATCAAGGGTTTAGGGTTGAAGGATGACGGTGAGCCCGACTTCATAGCGGACGGGTTAGTAGGGCAGGTGGAGGCAAGGAAGGCTGCTGGGATAGTTGTGCAATTGATTAAAGAGGGTAAGATGACTGGGAAAGGCATTCTCCTCGTTGGACCCCCAGGTACGGGGAAGACAGCTCTTGCTGTCGCTATTGCTAGGGAATTAGGTGAGGACACCCCATTCGTCTCTATGGACGGCGCTGAGGTTTACTCCGCTGAGGCCAAGAAGACGGAGGTTTTGATGAGGGCTGTAAGGAAAGCTATGGGTGTTAGAATCAGGGAGAAAAGGAAAGTGTATGAAGGCGTTGTTGCGTCAATTAAAATAGCGTATGTGAGGCACCCTCTCAACCCTTACGTGCGGGTTCCTAGGGAAGCAAGAATCACCTTAGAGACCAAGGATGACTCAGTGACCCTTAATGTGGGTGAGGAAATAACTCAACAGCTGGCTCAGCTCAGAATTAGGAGAGGCGATCATATCTGGATCGATGCTGAAACGGGAGTTGTGCATAAGGTAGGGAGAGTGAAAGGCGTTGAGAAGGCTAAGTATTACGACATAGAGCCGTGGAGGGTTGAGTCTGAAAAACCCTCCGGTCCTGTGAAGAGGGAGAAGGAAATAGTTCACGTGTTCTCCTTCAACGACCTTGACGTTTACGCAGCGAGTCAGAGGTTCTCCATCACTGGACTGTTTGGGGTTGAGTTCGAGAGGGAAATCGATGAAGAGGTCAGGAAGTCTGTTAACTCCCAAGTTAAGAAGTGGGTTGATGAAGGGAAGGCGGAGATCGTGCCGGGAGTTCTATTCATAGATGATGCACACCTACTTGATCTGGAGTCATTCTCTTTCCTGACAAAGGTCTTGGAATCGGAGTTCTCTCCTATCCTAATACTAGCAACTAATAGGGGGATAACGAAGATCAGAGGCACTGACATAGAATCCCCGCATGGTATTCCGCTAGACCTTCTGGATAGATTGCTGCTGATTCCCGTCAAGCCCTATCAAAGGGTGGAGATAAAGGAAATAATCAGAATTAGGGCGGCTGAGGAAGGCATCGAACTGTCTGGGAATGCCCTTGAGAGACTAGCTGATCTCGGGGTTCAGAGGAGCCTGCGCTATGCTGCCCAACTTCTGAGGCCTGCGGCAATAATTGCTTCCAGGAAGGGGAGATCTGAAGTTTCGGAGGATGATGTTGAGGAGGCTGCTTCCCTCTTCGTGGATACCAAATCAAGTGTTGAAATGATGAGGAAATATGAGGAACTATTCATGAAGTGACATAGTTTTCTTCGTCAGTGATTAATGGAAGCAGCAACGTAGGATCCTCAACCTCTATTTTCTCTCCCCCCTTGCCTTCATCGCTAATAACTAATGTAACAACTAAGTAGCTCCCTACCTTAGCAGCCTTAACTTTCTTAACCCTCATCCGCGTCAGAGGGTCATCCTCCATGACGCTCACTCCCTCGCCAAAACCTACCCTCAATTTTTCCTTGACCACCCTAGCCCTGACCTTGGTGATGAGGTACTGGTCGTACCCGGTAATGGCTAGTAGCGCCAGCACGGCAGTTAAGAAAAGAAGCACTACCTCAAACACTCTCAGCACCTGAAGAAGTAGCTTTCCTATCGCATTACTTTAAAAACGCGTTCCCTTTACGTTGCGTCTCACAGAGTTGATCTCCTTAGATGTTTCAAGAAAGTCCTTGCAGTGCTCTCTGGATTAGGTGATTTGGTTATTGCTGACCCTACGATTATGATTTTGAACCCTAGACCGCTTAACCTATCTAAATCCCCTAGCTTCACGCCCCCGCTAATGGAGAATATGACGTCAGGGTTTTCCCTAATTAAGCCAGCATACTTCACGGCAACGTCAGCTGCAGTCATGCCCCGCGTTCTCTGCACGTCGATCCCGACATGTATGTTAATTATGCGTGCACCTAACCTGATGACTTCCTTCACTCTGCTTTCCACGTCCTTAAGACCGACAGTGTCGACGATTACATCGACTCCCAGCTCCTCCCCCTTACTCACTGCAGCTTGAATAACTTCATCGTCGCTTGACGCTAGGACTGTGGTGGCATCTGCGCCTGCTTTCCACACCAACTCAGTCTCAAGCCCCCCTACATCAGCGGTCTTCATATCTGCAAGGATGAAGCTGTTTCTAGAGATGGACTTAAGCAACGCGACGCTTCTCACCCCTTCAGCCTTAATTAAAGGCGTTCCGACCTCAACTATGTCCACACCTAATGAGGAGAGATTCGCCCCTAACTTCAGAGCTTCCTCTATGTTGGTTAGATCGAGAGCTACCTGTAGGAGGGGATAGCTAACCTCATGCACTTTCTCCAGGATTTTGCCCACTTAGGCACACCGTGGATTAGAGAGTTGGTTTAGGTATTTAAGGTAAGCAACTGCAGAACGTGTGCCTTGGTATGAGTCCTGAAGATAAAAAACTCACTCAGTAACGCTTACCTTACTTGAGCCCTTCACTCTTTCTTGGAGATGGTTATCTCGATGGTGGAGACCCTAGTCTGCCTACCCTCGGCGGTTGTGACTACTTGGCTGCCGACCTTTATATCCTTGATCTCTACCTTGTCAGGGAGGAACCTGCTCCTCACAATCTCGACTGTGTCGACAGCCTTGCTGATCGCTCTACCCCTAGCCTTCACAATGATCTCAGGGACTCCCTGGTTTAGCAAGGTTAGGGTAGCTAAGACGTAGTTCATCACGGGCTTCTTACCTACTAAGACTACATTGCTTGATATTGGACCTTGCGACGTTGACATTTCTTCTCACCTTCTCATGCGTTATTTGTTTTCGATGTTTTTACTTGGTGGGTGCTTAATAAGTTTTGAGGTCACAATAATACCCTTCAAGGATTCTAAAGCAATAATTAACGTATTAGTGCCAATCGGAACTATTTTAATTCTCGACAGGAAGTTAACAGAAGTGGTGTAGAGGCTATGTCAGAAGAAGGAACTCATTTCAGAAAGGTTTTTGTAGGGGAGGGTAACATCGATAAAATAATGATTGATATAGCGAAGGGCTTGGCTGACGCGCGAATAACTCCTCAAGACCTGACTAACCCAGTCGCTTTTCAGCTTGCTTTTTCAAGGTTATATAAGGCACTACTGAAGAGCATTGAAGAAGGGAGTGGGGAGTCATATATTGCTGAGATTAAGTTTACAGACGATCTAGGGAATGAGGTGGTTTTCACTGTTAACTTAGGTGAGGAAGTTCCTGCGTTTGCAAGTAAGAGGGTTAAGGCTAGAGTAACAGTGGAGCTTTTCGAGGAATACGAGTGAGGCAGCTTGAATGGGCGATGAGTCTCACCCTAAATTTAAGGTTAAGGGGTGGATCTCGGCGGAAGATTTCAAGAAGTTGCTGACATTCGCGGATTACTTGGGGAGGGAGAGAGGCTGCTCGCTTTTCAGGATCTCTAAGGATAAAGTACTGGGTAGAGGTATTACCACTGATGAAGTGCTTGAGACCCTAGACGATCTGGGGGTTTTCTACGGGGAGGAATTAATTCGTTTCCTGGAGTCCGTAACTGCCTCAAGGAGGGGCGATGCTACTTTAAGTTTCGATGGAGAGAAGGTTTGGGTCAAATTCAGCTCCTTCCTTGGGAACCTCTACAGAGAAAAGCTAAGTGATGTTCTTAACTACGACAAAAATTCCAAGATGTTCTACACATACCCGATGCATTACGGCGACCTTCTCCGTAGATTGGAGGGGCTTGGGTTTCAGATTAACGACCTCACAGGCTTCATGCTTAATGAACCGCTAAGTTCAAAGCCCTTGGTCTTCAAGGGTGAACTCAGAGACTATCAGAAGGAGGCATTAGATTCGTGGGAAGGAAACGCGTCTAAAGGAATTGTGGCACTACCCACAGGTTCAGGTAAGACTGTGATAGGGGTTGCTGCCCTAGCTAGGAAATCCGTTAAGACACTCATAATTGTTTACACAAAAGAACAGATGATGCAGTGGAAGCGGGCGATCCTTAACTTCACTGACGCTGATGAATACCTAATAGGGTTTTATTACAGCAGGGAGAAGCGAATAGCGCCCATAACTCTAGCCACCTATCAAACCGCATACAGATATATGGGTAAATTAGCCCCCCATTTCACTCTTCTAATAATTGATGAAGTCCATCATCTCCCAGCAGAAAAGTTCCGCTACATAGCCTCGGCATCCCCTGCCCCTTACAGACTAGGGTTATCGGCAACGCCTTACAGGGAAGACGGGGGTCACACGTATCTATTCCCCCTCATGGGAGGGGTTATTTACTACAAAACCCCTTCGGAATTAGCTGAGAAAGGATATCTAGCTAGATATAGGGTCATCACCGTTAAGGTTGATCTGACTCCAGAGGAGAGAAAGGAGTACCTTAGATTAAGGGAGCAGTTCAGAAACTTTTCAGGTCTGCGACCCTTTGAGGAGATAGTTAAGGCTGCTAAGAAAGGTGATTTCAGAGCAATAAACGCTCTAAGAGTTCATTCCAGAATGACGCAGATATTCCAGAAGTCGGACTCCAAGTTAAGGAAGGTTCGGGAGATAGTTTTGAATGAGTTAAGGGAGGGCAAGAAAATAATTGTTTTCGCGCACTACGTAGATCTAGCTAAGAAAATAGCGGAGGATGTTGGAGGCTACTTACTGACTGGGGCAACACCGGATCAGGAGAGGAGGCGTATTCTGGAGGAGTTTAGGGGTGCGAAAAGCGGTGTTCTAGTCGTGACTACGGTAGGTGATGAAGGTCTAGACATCCCAGATGCTTCTGTGGGAGTGCTCGTAGCTGGCACGGGTTCTAGGAGGCAATTTATTCAGAGGTTAGGCAGGCTTCTGAGGCCTGGAGAAGGTAAGGAGGCAGTGCTTTATGAAATAGTTGCAAAGGGAACTGTGGAGGAAGGGCAGGCGAGGAAAAGGAAAAGGGTAAGGTTAGATAACCTAGCAGACGTAGAGAAGAGAACGGAGAAGTAACTCATTAAGAACATCTAAGAAACCCGTGAAGACAATAGAGTTGTTATGGGGCAGCTCACCTACGAGGACATCCCCGTTAATGTAGACAAGGGGTTTCAGGAGGTGGGGGATTTTAGGGATTTCAGCGATATCCGCAAGCTTCACTTCAATTTCTTCGCCGACCAGGTTTAAACC
>JAGHCP010000167.1 GCA_021160415.1 Desulfurococcales archaeon | reverse complement strand
TCGCTTGAGGAGAAGTAAGGTGTTCGAGTTTCCCGTTTATGCATGGAGCTATTAGCTACATAGACGAACATGAAGGTGCGTTGATTAAGCTTGTTCCCGCTGAGAACGGGGTTATGGGTTTAGGGTATGTGGTGATTAACTCAACGTACGCAGGTCTCGTCCTACGTTATTGCTGGGGAAATTCGTCGGTGAGCGGTGAGGTTGTTAGGTGTGCGGACGCTGTCAAGAGGAATATATACCTAACGGACTACTTGGAAGGCGTGTTTTTAGGTGCCGTGACCATTGGAGGTAACTACGTGCCTGCTTTGATAGTGGGAGATAACTCAACGGCTTACGCCCCTCTGATGACCCTTAAAGGGCTATACCCTAAGGGATTCATTCGTGTAGATGGTGGATGTGAGGTAGCGATTCTGAGGGACAGTACTTTACTGTTAGGTAAACTGGCGGAGGAAGGTATGAGGATTTACGCAGTTGCGGAGGGAGTCAAGGATTTCAAAGTCCTATGGGTCGGGGACACAGCATGGGTTGCCTATCTAACCATGATCAATGGATCATCATACATAGTGAGGTCAGGTGAACTCATGCCTGTTTGGTGCCCTACTCCAGTCTACGTAGGAGGTAGCGCAGCATGCGTTGATTCCTGCCTTCAGACCCATCCTTTAGGGACTGAGTTTTCAGGTAACCTCACACCTAAATTCGAAGAGTCCCTTAAACCGACGTCTCTACACCTGCGGTGGTTCCATGTGATCCCCTCTCAGGTAAACACTTCTTTGCGTGGAGAGGGTGTATGCACAGAACAAGCAACTCCCAGCGAAGGGGTTACCGCGAAAGGGTTCTTGGGGTACCTCACAGGTGCTTCGGAGGTCGTGATTCTCACAACAGGCATTGCCCTCATAGGGATTTCCTACGTTATTAATAGGAAGTTAAAATAACGTAGTAAACTCAAGAACTTTTAAACTGGTTTGAGTTAACCACTCGGTGAGTGATCTGACAAGCCTAAATAGGGATAAACTCAGGAAGATTCTCACGGAGGGAAAGCCAGTCCTCATACACGACTCTGGGGATAGGGAGAACGAGGTCGACATGGTTTACTTTGCTGGTGAGGTCACCCCTGAGTCGGTCATGGTGATGAGGAAGTATGCCGGGGGGTTGATATGCTACTCGATGCCTAGAGAGATCGGTGAAGTTCTGGGGCTTAAATACATGGATGAGCTGCTCAGAGATGCGGGGTACGGGGAGCTTACGAGCAAGGTCTTGGGTTACGGAGATCCCCCTAACTTCAGCTTATGGGTTAACCACAAGGACGTGGTTACTGGGATAAGGGACGCGGACAGGGCTAAAACCATAAAGGAGCTCGACAATGTTGTGGATCTCATAATATCTGGGAAACCGGATGAGGGGAGAAGGAAGTTCTACCAGGAATTCATAGCGCCTGGTCACGTACCTGTCCTTCTAGGCAGAGGCCTGGACAGAAGGAGGGGACACACGGAGCTATCGCTAGCGCTGATGCAGCTCGTGGGCTTAAGACCGAGCTCAGTAATCGTCGAGATGCTGAGTCCTAAAGGGGCTTTAAGCGTTGATGAGGCTTCCGAGATGGCTGAGAGAATAGGGACCGTCCTCCTGAAAGGGGACGACATAGTTAGGGAATGGAAGGCTATGCGGGCTCACTGTTAATTAGGGACGTAGTGACTGTTTTAACGGGTAATTCCATTTGCCTGAAGTTAAGATCACGCTCACAGAGGATGAGGCTAAGGAAGTTCTAAGCCTACACCCATCTAAGAAGCTGGAAGAAGCTGTCAAGGACCTCCTGATGGAGGCTTTGAAAGGCGAAGTTAAATGTGAAGTTCTGGAGAAGGAGATATCAAACCTTAACCTGGTTGTCGCCAACCTAAAGAGAATAGTCATGGTCGCTGGAGACACTATAAACTCGTACTCCCAGATGTTAGGGGATCTTAGGTCAAGGATGGCTGACGTCGTCGCGATGCTTCAAGAACTCAATGCAAGAGTAAGTGAGTTGGAGGCCAAGTTTGAAGCGGTGGGGAGGCAAGCCGAAGCGCCTCCCCCGCAAAGAGCTGAAGCTAGGGAGGCTAGGCCCGAGAGGCGTGAGCGCAGGGCCTCAGCCATAGAGATCCTGAAGAAGCAGAAAGTGATGTTTGAGTCAGACCTCGCCTCAAAAATAAGGAACAGGGACGCCTTCTTCGAGAGGTTAAGGAAGGACGGTGCGTTAGTGCTGGAATTAGCTGACCAGAGAATAGCCGTCGACCCTGAATACTGGGAGGAGTTCCTGGACAGGTTGTCCCGCCTAAACACTAACTCGGAGAAAAAGCTTCAGGAGGAACTCGGAACTGTCGGGCATGAACTGCTGAAGGCGCTGTCGAAAAACGCTCTTGTCTACTTCGACGCCACTAAGAAGAAATGGGTTGTTCTGCCTTCATAGCTTACGTTTTGGGAGACCCATCACACCCATCTCTCCTTCAGAAGTTATGAAGCCCCAAGGCATGGCCTCAGTGTTGAATGCGGCGCTGAAATCCCCGTCATATCTAACGACGATCAAACCTGCCGTGTTCGGGCCTGAAATCGACGTGTGCTTCATTATGGCGAGTTTCGCCGACGTCTCAGCGGAGTACCCTTCCCCCATGAGCTCGACAGCCCTTAACGTTAAGAAGGACCTAATTATGGTTTCACCTATCCCTGTAGCGACCGCCGCCCCCGTCTGGGACGCATAGAAACCTGCTCCTGGTATCGACGAGTCACCCACCCTTCCAGGAAACTTCATTATCACGCCTCCAGTGCTCACCGCTGCCGCAACACGTCCGCTGGAGTCCACAGCAACCGCACCCACGGTGTCATGAAGCCCTAGCTCCAAAGCGAGTTTGAAGCTCTTACGATATGGGACACCTTCCTCCCCCCGCGATAGGATATCCCTGTAACGCTTCATGGCCTTCTCCGAAGGTCCTGGGTGTTTCTCAAGCCCTAATTTAATGGCGAATTTATCCGCGTCTGGACCTGCAAGAAGTATGTGGTCAGTTAACTCCATAACCTTCCTGGCGAGTATTACCGGGTTCTTAGGGTACGTGACTGAGGCGACTGCCCCCGCTCTCCCACTTCCCCCGTCCATAACTCCTGCATCCATAGATACTTTCCCTGTGATGTCGACTACGGACCCTACGCCAGCGTTGAGGATTCCGGAGTCCTCCAGGGCCTTAGTTGCGGCGACCGCGCCTTCCAGAGCTCCACCTGGCTTCAGGGCCTCTATGCCTGCCTTCAACGATTTTTCGATTACATTAACTACATCATCTATGTTGATATGTCTCCAAGTTCCAGCACCTGCGTGAATAATGAGGACGTCTTTCAAAACCCTACCCGAAGTTTCTACGGCTGAATTACTAAAAAAATTTGATGTTAGGCCAGACCTAACCAGCGCAGTAGTTCCTTATAGGCGTGCGATTTTGCAATGTTCTTCGAGCCTAAAGGTCCAGGCTTCTTCATGAAGAATGTGTTGACCTCATATACGGTTCCTGAAAGTCCTTTATCTGCCGCTATCTTACCAAGCCTTATTAGGTCAACCAGCATGCCGGCAAGCGCTGGTGAGTCGTTAATCCTGGCGCTGACGAACAAGGAGTCTCTGAATCCGTTGAGGCTGAGCAACTCCATGTGCATTGCGACATACTTCTTGTCTCCTAGGGATTCGAGGTATCCTGTCGGCTTTATGTAGTGCGGAGCGTCGTACCCAAGAATGTCCTCCACCATGCTGCTCTTAGTGGTTTCCTTCATCTTATTCCTTTCAGGTTGGGTTAAGGCGAGGAAGTCCGTGTTCCCCCCGATGTTGAACTGAACCACGAATAACACGTGCCTGTTCCTCTCAGCCATGTGTTCAAGGAGGTCCGAGGTTAATGGGGTTGCCCCCGTAGCTCCGTCATCGCCGAACACTATAGCACCGGACTCCTCGAAGAGCTTAAGCAGTCCTGGATTGTTCGCCACCGGCGTTGGTATGGCGTTCACGAAAGCAGCCTTCTTCCCCGACCTCCTAACGTACTCAGCCGTTGCGTATGCGTATGCGTGAGTTGCTGGGGCCCTACCTGACAGTATGGCTTGGAGGGCTTCATCTTTCGTTGTGTAGGTGTCCCCCTTCTCCGTCGTTATGACGTTCACAATTACGTCCGGCTTGAGGTCCATCCACTCGCTAACTATTTCCTCAATCCCTTCCTCAATCCCTTTCAGATCTTCAATGCCTTTCGCGTTGAAGGGTAACCCTTCCGTGGAGTTTAGGTGGAGCCCCCTCCTAACCTCAACCTTCTTCAGGGTTTCAGGGACGTCGTAGTCCTCCCCGAAGATCTCCTTCCCGAGGTCGTACAGCGTTTTACCTACCTTAGCTTCATCTACGTCGTAGGCCGCAACAATCTCTATGTCCTCAACTCTATAGGGTAGGTCGTACTTGGCCAATGGGATGCCGTATTTCTCCACAGCCCCTTTCTTGATTCTCTCAAGACCTACTG